>JAJZNH010000614.1 GCA_021811745.1 Acidobacteriota bacterium | reverse complement strand
CCACTGCGGCGATCGCTCGCTGGCGCCCTCTTCGCTGAGGTCGGGGCCGATGCTGCCGCCCACGCCGTCCAACTTATGACAACCGTGGCAGCCTTCGGTCTCGAAAAGGCGGCGGCCCTCGGTGAGTTCGGGAACGCCGGGGATATTGCCGTCCTTGTGGCAGCGGCCACAGGAGGCGCGGACGTAGTCAGCGGGCAGGAGCGGGTTATCCCAGAAGCGCACATTGCCGTGGGCGGCCTGTACGGTGGTGGCCAGGCCCTGACCGCCGTGGCAGATGGTGCAGCCAAAGCGGGCGGTCGCATGCGGGGCGAGCCCCTGATGGTAGCGGAAGGGCTCGGTAGCGTTCTTCATGGTAGGGTCATCGACGCCCAGATGGCAGGTGGTGCAGCGGTCCACGCGCTGCAGCCCGGGAAGCAACACCTGGTGAATCGCCAGCGGCGTATCGAGCACCTCAGCCTTAGCCGCGGCGTTGGGCTCGTCTTGCGCTTCAAGCTGAAGGAAAGCGCGCTGATAGTTCTTCCATCCCGGGGTGGAGGCCTGCCGGATGGCAATGAGCATCAGCACCAGCGCAGCGAGACTCAGAGCAAAAAACACAATTGGCAATCGACGCGACATTATTCAGCCCTCGCAACCACATGAACCCACGGCGGAACAAAGGCCCAGCCCGGTCCGCGAAAGAAGGTTCCGATAATAATCAGCACCAGGTTGGCAACCACAAAGGCGGAGAACAGCCACAGCGCCCATTTGCGTTCGCGGAGCCGCCGGCTGGGGTTGCGGTCGATATAAGGGATCACGAGAAGCGCGAGGACCATGAGCCCGGGCGCCACTACGCCGCCAATCAGCGCGGAGTGGCTCACCAGTTCCTGCAGGCCGAGGAAGTACCAGGGGGCCTTGGCGGGGTTGGGAGTCTTGGCCGGATTGGCAAGCTCTTCGAGGGGTGCATGGAACATGAGCGAAACGATCATCAGGCCCACGACGGTTCCCATCAGCGCAATGGCCTCGCGCATGAAAGCGTAGGGATAGGAGAAGACGGTGTCTTCTTCCTCCTCGGAAGAGACAGTTTCGAAGATGGGCTTGCCGGTGACGACTTCCATCAGGCCGTAAGTCTTGCTCTGCGAGGCGGAGGAGACGCGCAGCGGCGCCGGTTCGGCAGGCGCGCCGATGGTCACGAGTTCCTCGGCCGGCTTGGGATGGAGCTTCCACAGCGGCCGTGAGAGACCGCCATCCTTGCGCACGCGCCAGAAGTGGACGATGGTGAGCAGGCCAGCGAGGCCCGGAAGCACGGCGACATGCAATACATAGAAGCGGATCAGGGCCGCCTGGCCGACGGTGTGGCCTCCCAGGAGCAATTCACGCAGCTTACCGCCGATCAGTGGAGCGTAGCTGCCGATGTTGGTGCCCACGGTGATGGCCCAGTATGCGAGCTGGTCCCAGGGCAGAAGATAGCCGGTAAAGGAGAGGCCCAGCGTCAGCAACAGCAACAGCACGCCGATCACCCAGTTGAACTGGCGCGGCTTCTTGTATGAGCCGGTAAAGAACACCCGGCACATGTGCAGGAAGACGCAGATCACCATGAGGTGCGCGGCCCAGCGGTGCATGGCGCGAATGAACGGGCCCAGGAAAACCACGAATTGCAGATCCTTCATGTCCTGGTAGGCATAGGGCGGATAGGGCCGGTAGTAGCACATCAGCGCGATCCCGGTGGTAACCAGAACGATAAATAAGAAAAAGGTAATGAAACCGAGATAGAAGGTGTGGCGGAAGCGGAGATGCTCCTTCTTGACCTTGGCCGGATGAATGTGCAGCCAGACGTTGAGAAAGACGAGTTCGGATTTGCCCTTGTCGGTGGACAAGGGATCACGGCGGACGATCGAGCTCCAGAATTCCCTGAGCAGTTTCATGGCTACACCATCAAGTGGTACGAGGAGGGAACAACCTTGTCTTTGTCGACATTGAGCTGTCCGTCGCGAGCAAGAGTGACTTCAAACCAGGGCAGCGGCTTGGGCGCGGGGCCATGTACGACTGCTCCGTTGGCGGCAAAGACGCTGCCGTGGCAGGGGCAATGGAAACGGTCGTCGCTCTGGAAGTGGTTGACCGTGCAGCCCAGATGCGTGCAGACGGCGCTGGCCACCGAAAATCCGTTCTCGCGATCGCGAAAGACGTAGATCTTCTCGTCGGCCAGGAAAGTGGGAGAACCGTAAGGAAAGTCCGCCGGCTTTCCAATCTTGAAGGTTTGTGGCGGTTCGTAGAAGACATCCGGGACGAGGAAGCGGAGCACCGCGCCAAAGCTGACGGCAACCCCGGAGCACAGCGCCGCAAAACCAGCGCCCCCCCATCCTAAAAAACTGCGACGATTCATGACCGGCCTCCCTGATCGAAGATTTCCTGCTCTTGCCGTTCCAGGCTTTCCATGGTGATGGCGCCGGTTGGGCAGCGCTGGACGCAAAGCGCGCAGCGAATGCATTTTTGTTCGTTCTTGATGATGGCGCCCGCCTGTCCGGCCTGGAGCTGCTCGGCCGGAACGCCATAGCGCGCCTGGATGAGCGCGTCGTAACGCGCGTCGCCGCTGACCTGCACCAGGTCGACCAGGCGCAGGCAGCTTTCCGGGCAAACGTCGACGCAGCCGGCGCACAGGATGCACTTGGAACCGTCGAAGATGGTGTTGACCTGGCAGTTGAGGCAGCGCCTCGCCTCGGCCCGGCCCTGCTCGTCGCTGAAACCGAGTTCCACTTCGGCGATGCCGATTCGGCGGTTGGCGGCCAGGGTCGGCATGGTCTGGCGTGGCGTGGAGAGATAGCCGCTGGGCATCTTCCAGTCCGGCATGATCCTGAAACGGCGCGCCATGGTCTTCGCGCTTTTGCCGTTCAGGTAGAGGTGAATGGAACGCGCGCAGCGATGGCCGTTCGCCACGGCTTCAACCAGGATGCGGGGGCCAAAGGCGACATCGCCGCCGGCGAATACGCCGGGGGCGGTAGTGCTGAGGTTCTCGTCGATCTGGAGAATGCCGCGGGGCGTGGCCTTGACGCCATCCTCGTTGTCGAGGAAGGAAAGGTCGGCCTGCTGGCCGATGGCCAGGATAATGCTCTCGCAGGGAATGATCTTTTCTTCGTCGCTGAAGGCGGGATTGAAGCGGCCATTCTCATCGAAGACGGTGAGGCAGCGCCGAACCTTAAGCCCGGTGACCACTCCGTCCACGCCGACGATCTCCTTGGGGCCCCAGCCGTTGTCCACCACGATTCCCTCGTTCTCGGCCTCGTCAACTTCGCCTTTCCATGCAGGCATTTGGGCGCGGGATTCGAGGCTGACCATATTGACCTGCTCGGCGCCGGAGCGGAGAGCCATGCGGGCGGCGTCCAGCGCCGGCTGCAAGCTCTTTTCCTCTTCGCCGTCGGGGAACTCAGCGGCCTCCTGTACCAGGCGAACCGCGGCGCGGGCCACGTCGATGGCGACGTTGCCTCCGCCTACCACGACAACACGGCGCCCCAGCTTGATTTCATAGCCGAGGTTGACATTGACGAGGAAGTCGATGCCGTTGTAGACACCGTCCAGGTGCGCGCCCGGAATATTCAACTCGCGGCCTTTGTTCAGCCCGGTAGCGACCAGGACCGCATCGAATTTGGAGCGCAGCTCGGCAAAGGAGATATCGCGGCCCACGGTGACGCGCGTGTGCAGCGTAACACCCATGCCGAGAATGTGGTCGATCTCCATCTTGATGATTTCGCGGGGCAGGCGGAATTGAGGAATGCCCAGAAAAAGCATGCCTCCGGGAACGGGCGCCGATTCAAAGACTTCAACGCTGTAGCCGAGCAGGGCCAGATCGTGGGCACAGGTAAGTCCGCACACCCCGGCGCCGATGACGGCAACGCGCTTCTCGCGGCGGTGGGCGGGAGCCAGGATGCGCCGGGAGGGATCGTGTCCGAGGCCAAGGTTGTGGCGGTCGGTGGCGAATCGCTTGAGAGCGCAGATAGCCACCGGCTCGTCGATCTTGCCGCGCCGGCAGTTGTCTTCGCAGGGATGGGCGCAGATGCGGCCCAGCACATAAGCGAAAGGATTGGGAGCGCGGGCGATGAGATAGGCTTCCTCGTCGCGTGAGATTCCGATGGACTGGACATAGCGCCCGCACTCGGTATGAATGGGGCAGGCGTTCTGGCAGGGAATGTTCCTGTCGAAGTACTCGGGATCCGGAATGGTGACGCTGTAGCTCATGCAAATCCATGGTGCGCATGCCCGCGGGGCGCTGGGTTGGTCGCGCTCAGGCTGGGGAAGAGCTCCCGGCGCGGGGCCTGTATTCCGCGCCGGAGAAGACGGCGCTCCCCCGCGGAACGCCAAGCGCGCGCTTACTGCTGTTGGGCTTTCAGCTTTGCAATCTCGTCGTCGGAGAGCATTTTGTAGAACGCGGAAGGATTCTTGTCTTTGCGCTCCTGCTGGTCGTAGGCCAGGAAGTCGAAGATCTCCTTGCCCTGGCTGCTGCTGATGCCGGAGTTGGGCTTGTGCATCATGCGCTTCACATACATCTCCCACTCCTGTTTGCTCATCGTGGTGTTGATCGGCCGCGCGATCGTGTGGCACTTGGAGCACTTGCTCTCGAATAGCTTGTAGGCCTTCTGCTGCTCGGGTGGATAACTCGAAACGTTGATTTTGGCTGGACCCTTGTCCTGCGGCAGGGTCACGTTGCTCTGTGCGCCTGCGAAGACCGGCATGGCCAGCAAAACAGTTGCGGTGAAACCAATCAGACTGCGCATGTATTTTTCTCCTTAGAACATCACCCGGACATCGAGCATGAGTTTCTTGTCGGTCGTTCCCGCCAGGGCGAGTGGATCGCCGTCGTGCTCCTGGTTGTAGGTCAGGCGAGCAATCACGTTGCCCAGGTCGGTCATGGAGTGCTCGACTCCCAAGCCCCACACGACGTCGTGGACATTGGGTTGCGGGGTGATTCTGGCAGTCCCGCGATCGAGGCGGGCCATCAGAGCCGTGCCCGTCTTGACGTAATAGTCCACCTCGCCGTGATAGGTATTGGCGAGATAATGGTTGAGTCCGGCGCCCTGTGCCCACTGCCAGTCGTCCTGGCTACGGATATAGCCTCCGAGCAAATCGAGCTTGTCAAAAAACAGATAGTTGGCGAAGGCGCCCTCGCGCCAGATGGTCGGACGGAATGTAAACTGATTGGCCCCGAAAGCTTGATTCTGATCCTTCGAGCCGCGGTACATCATGACGGTGACTCCACCGTCAGGCCCGAACCAGTAATCCGCATCGGCCCATACGTCCTTCGAGTTCTTGGTTGAGCTGTTCATAATCTCGCTGCCATCGGCGTTCAGGCCGTTCGTGACCTTGGCCGAAATCCCGAAGATGCGCGCGAAGTAGTTGGAAGCCCAGGTGTACCCAGCGTCCACGCCGACCGGATGCTGATCAAGGGTGAAACCGAGCGGATCGACGTTGGTGAGCGTATAGGCGGGATCGGGAAACAGGTTGTAGAACATCGCCGCCCGGGTTCCTTCGCCCTCCTGCATGTGGATCTCCCCGGCCTTGATGAAATAGTTGCTGTTGGCGCGGCCTCCGGTGTATACGCCGAAGCCCTGCTCCAGAAAGTTGGCTCCGTCTTGATAGAGTTCGTAGTGGCCAAAATAGGAGAAGCCAGTGTTGGGGACGGTGCTGGCGAGGAAGAGCGCCGCTTCGTCGAGGTTGAAGCTCGAGCAGGAGGACTGCTGCTGGGTTCCATCCACGCCGCTGTTACACATGGATGACGGCGAGGCCGATGTGGTGTTGCCGGCATCTGCCACCGTCTTATCGTTGGTAAAGCTTCCCTGAAGAATCAGCGCGAGGATGTTGGTCACTCGAAACGGAATCTGGTTATCGAGAGTGTGAATGGCGGGGGCCGGCTTGGTGCCGTCCATCCCGTCCGGAGGCATCCGGTAGCCGAGGCGCTTGAACATGTAGCCGTTCTTGTTCAAGGCCGGAGGAATGGTGTGGCAGGTGTAGCACTTGACACCGAATTTGCGTGCAAAGGCGGGAATTGCCCGACCGGGCCGTGGAAGCATTAAGAAGAATAAGAAGCAACCGAGCGACAGCAGGGCAGCCCTGCGGCCTGAGGTCCAGACGTTCATTGTTGGGCTCCTTTGCACGCTGTTCAAGCATGCGGGGAGCCAAACTGCCCTTCGTTTTTTTTCAGAGGCTTAGGGCCATCTCTGCGGTGGATCTGGGGAATTTACTCCCCAGGATTCTGATCGAACTGAGGAGCGGATTCCCCACTCTGCACGCCGCGATCGCTCTTCAGCAGGGCATAGAAAGTCTTTCGGTCGACGCCGGAAGCACGAGCAGCCGCGCTGATGTTGCCCTCGCAGCGGGCCAGGACCGCCTGCGCATAGGAAGCCTCGAAACTGGCGAGGTACCGGTCGCGCGCATCCTTCCAGGGAAGATTGGAGAGTACGGCAGCGGCATCGACCCGCGGCGGCTCCTCGTCCAGGTCGGCCGCCTCCAGCACCCCGTCGGGATGCAACGCCACCAGCCGTTCCATCACGTTCTTCAACTGGCGCACGTTGCCCGGCCAGCGCTGTTGCAGCAACGCTTCGTAAAACTGCGGCGAGCCCAGAATGCTTTTTCCGTAGCGCCGCGAGAACCGCTCCAGAAAGAAGCGCGCCAGGTGCGGAATGTCTTCAGGCCTGTCCCGCAAAGGCGGAAGCTTGACCGTAACGACGCTCAGCCGGTAAAAGAGCTCTTCGCGAAACGTGCCGGCCTTGATCTTGGCCGCCAGATCCTGGTTGGTCGCGCACAGGATGCGGCAATCCACGCGCACCTGCGTGGTCCCGCCCAGGCGCCGCAGCGCACGCTCCTCCACAAACCGGAAAAGACGGGTTTGCAACTCCACACCCAGGTCGCCGATCTCGTCAAGAAAAAGGGTGCCCCCGTCGGCCGATTCAATCAGCCCCTTCTTCAGCTTCTCCGCGCCGGTGAAGGCGCCACGCTCGTATCCGAACAGTTCGCTCTCAATCAGCGACCCGGGCATGGCGCTGCACTCCACGGGAACGAAGGGGCCATCCTTGCGCCGGCTAAGCTGATGGAGCTGGCGCGCCGTCACTTCCTTGCCCGTTCCGCTTTCTCCCAGGATCATCACCGTGGCATCGGTGGGCGCGGCGCGGCGGCACTTGTCCAACTGGTCCAGCATGGCGGGGCTGCGGCTCTGGGCCTCATCGCCTTCTCCCAGCGCTTCCAGCCGGTCCTTGAGCCTTTGAACCTGGTGCTCAAGTTTTGCGACAGAGAGCGCGCGCCGCACAACCAGCAGAAGCTCATCCCTCTTGAAGGGCTTCTGCAGGTAATCGAAGGCGCCGTTCCGCATTGCGAGCACCGCGCTCTCGACCGACCCGAAGGCGGTGAGAAACACGATGGGAAGCTGCGGGTGGGCCGCATGCAAGCGCGTAAATACCTCTTCGCCCGACATCCCCGGCATGCGTACATCCAGCAGCACCAGGTCCGGCGGATTCGCCACGGTCTCGGCCAGACCCTCGATCGGATCGGAGAACGCCGCAACCGAAACACCGGGCTGACGCAACATGCGCTGGATGTTTTCTCCCAGAGCGGCTTCGTCGTCAATCACCGCGATACGGCTCACTTTGACCTCCTCCGGCAAACCAGTGATAGGGCTGGCCGCGAGTAAATCGCGCCGGTGGCAGCTCGAGCACAAAACACGCCCCGCCTCCCTGGCGCTCTTCGTAGCGAATGCGCCCGTCGTAAATGTCCAGCAGACTGGCCGCGAGAAACAGTCCCAGACCCAGCCTCTCTCTTCCGCTGCTCTGGGAAACAAACGGCTCGAACAGGTGCTCGCGGATAGGTTCCGGAACGCCGGGACCGTTATCTTCAACCCTCAGACACACCCGGGCTCCCGCGGTTCGATAAGGCTCGACGTGCGCCCGGATTTGCCCGTGAGCGCGCCCGGCGAGAGCCCGGAGCGCATTGCCGATCAGGCCCCGAATCACCTCCACCAGCACGTGCTCCGGCACATCCACCCGCGGTGTATCGTTGAACCCCTCGATCAGTTCCACGCTCTGGGTCCATGCCTCGCCGCGAAAAGCCGCAAGCGCCGCCTCCACTGCCTTTTGCGGATGGGCCGGCCCATACACTTCCCCGCCCCGCTCCCGGCGCAATGCCTGCAGCAATGTGCGCGCAATCTTGCCCATATAGCGGGCTTCTTTCAACATCTGTTCAAGATCGATGCAGAGCGCGATATCGTTTTTCCGTTCCTCCAGAAGCACTTCCAGCCGGCCCTCGACAATGGCCAGGGGATTGTTGAATTCATGCATGAAGCCGGCCGTGAACTGGCCGAGCACGCTCAGTTGATGCGAAAGCCTTGCCTGCCTGCCCGCCTCCTGCAGCTCCTCCCGAAGCCGTGCCGTGCGATAGCGTACGGTTTCCAGTTCCAACTGCAGTTGAGCGTTGCGCTCTTCTGTTTTTGCCACCGAGGCCCTCCGTTCCGCATCCTTCCTGCGGAGAGAAAGGAGTGCGGGTACGGGCGCCAGCAGGACCGCGATCGCGGCGGCTGCAGCCCTTGGCGCCGCTGCTGGCGGCAGCAACCAGAGTGCGGCGGCCAGCAGAGGTAGAATCCATAGCCCGCTCAGCCAGAGCATGGGAGCTCTAACTCCCTGTCCCTTCCCGGTGCCTGTCCCTTCCTCGTGGTTGCCCGGCATATGGCTCCAGTGTAGTGCGCAGGCTCATAGAGGCCGCAACTGCTACGTCTGAGCCGGCGATCAAGGCTGCAATGGGTTTCGAGCAGATTGTCTCTGCGGGCCTGCTTCCGTTTCCCTCGCCCGGTGCACCGCCGCCTGCGCTTTCGGCTTGGCAAATCAACCTGCCGGTCCTCCCGGGGGCGCGTTAACCAGATCTTTGCCTTGACGGATACTTTCTGCGCGCAGTCCGCGGACCAAATCAATCACTCCGTCTTCCCGAGGTGAAACTGGGATGGAAACCCGGCCCCTGCGGGGCAGAGAGTCTTTTCCAATCCAAGAATGAGCCTGAGCGGCGAGTATGAAGCGGGCAGCTTCAGGCGGCTCCTTTTCGGGATGATTTCATAATTTGCTCGTGGTCGTGGCGGCGGTGGGAATGTGGGAATCGG
>JAJZNH010000275.1 GCA_021811745.1 Acidobacteriota bacterium | reverse complement strand
CGCCTTTCAGCAGCTATACCGTGCTTTACCTGCACGGCCAGAGCGGCAACCTGAGCAACACGCTCAGCGCCATCGAGACGCTGCATGGCGTAGGGCTGAATGTACTGGCCTTTGACTACCGTGGTTTCGGACAGAGCCAATTTGTGCATCCGAGCGAGATGCGCTGGAAGCAGGATGCCGAGTGGGCGATCGCTTACCTGACCGGAACGCGGCAAATCCGTCCTGGCGACTTGGTGCTCAGCGGAGTTGACCTGGGCGCCGATCTGGCACTTGAGGTCGCCGCGGCCCACCCTGAACTGGCGGGTGTAGTGCTGGAGTCGCCGCTGGCCGCGCCGGTAAATGCCATCTTCAACGATCCGCGCGCCCGTCTGGTGCCGGCTCACGTGCTCGTGCTCGACCGCTACAACCTGAATCAACCGGCGGCGAACCTCCGCATTCCTTCATTGTGGTTGATTGGGCCGGGGGCAAAGGGACAAGGCGGCACACCGGAAAAGCCGGCTGCATTCGAGAAGGTTACGGCGCCGAAGAAACTGGTCTGGCTCGCAGCCGCGCCGGACCAGCAAAAGGATTACGCCGAGGCGTTATCGCAATGGCTGGGGGGAATTGCGAACCACGGCCGTAAGGGCGGACCTGCCGCTTCGCCCGTAGCTTCGCCGAAAGGCTGAGCGGTTGGCCGCTGACGCACGGCATTCCTCCCTACCGCCGTGGCATATCGCGGTGCAATGCCTTCACCCGGTAGCCGGCCTTCTTCAGCCTCCTGGCCATCTCCTCGGCCATCATGACGCTGCGGTGCTGCCCGCCGGTACAGCCGAAGGCGACGGTCAGGTAGCTTTTTCCTTCGTCCACGTAGTGCGGCAGCAGGTAAAGCATCAGCTCCGTCAGACGGTCCAGAAACTCCGTTGTCTGCGGAAAGCTGCGCACGAAAGCGGCTACCTTGGGGTCCTTGCCGGTCTTCCTGCGAAACTCCGGCACAAAGTGTGGATTAGGCAGGAAGCGCACATCGAAGACCATATCGGCATCGAGCGGCACGCCGTTCTTAAAGCCGAAGCTCAGGCATGAGACCAGCATCTGCCTGGTCTGGTCCGGGCGGCCAAAACGCGCCTGAATGTGCGCGCGCAGCTCGTGCACGTTGAAGTTCGAGGTGTCGATCAGCGTGTCCGCCATGTTGCGGATGGGATCGAGCAACTGCCGCTCTTCCACGATGGAACGGGAGACCGTCTCGGTGCGGCCGAGAGGATGCGGCCGGCGCGTCTCCGAATAGCGCTGCACCAGTACGGCGTCCTGCGCATCGAGAAAGACGACACGCGTGTGCAGGAGCTTTCTTACGGTTTCCAGGATCTCGGGCAGGCGGTCGAGCGTAGACCCTTCGCGAATGTCTACGACAATGGCCGCATTTTCCACCTCGGCCGACGCGCTCACCAGACCCGCAAAGTCGCGCAGCAGCTCCAGCGGCAGATTGTCCACGCAGTGGAAGCCCAGATCCTCAAAGGACTTGAGCGCAGAGGCCTTGCCTGCGCCGGAGATTCCGGTGACAATGACCAGTTCCTTCCCGGTTTTGGCCGCATCGCCGGAGTCATGGGCGGCCGCTTGCGGCGCCGGCTTTTGGGGCGTCATGCGCTCATCGTACACCGGCGGGCACACTTTTGGCCCGTTCGCACTCCGCGTGCGGAATTTGCGAGAAACTTCAGCCCCGGCCGCGGCAGACGTAGAGAAGCGCCTGAGCGCGGCCGGCTGCATTGCATTGAATGTCTATGGTATTTCCACCAGCTCCATCTGGCCGTCGCGCCGGCGATGAAGCACGTAGGTTTCTCCGGAACCGGTGTGAAAGATGAGCAGGTCACGGTCTCGGAACTCCGCCTCTTTGACCGCTTCCTCGATGGTCATCGGCCGAAGCGCAATGGCCTCGCCGTTTTTTACAATGTGCGGCTCCACGATGGCCGTCCGCGGGGGAAACGAGTGCACGGCGATCGCTGCGCGCGTCTTCTGCTCGGATCCAGCCAGCCGGCCATTGCCTTCTTCGGTGACCGGCTCCGCGGCGCGAGCCTTGGGGCGAGCCACCGGCGGCGCGCTGAGCATCTTTTCTTCCTTGGGCAGCCGCTTGATGGCCAGCTTGCGGTCGCGATGCCGTTGCGCCTGAAGCTCGGCGTGCGCGATGGCCTGGCGCAGGGCGGCATCGAGTGTGGTGGCCTTGCCCTCGGCCACAATCTTGTGGTTCCGGCCCTTCACGGTCAGCTCCACGATCTGCAGATGGCGTTCTGCGGCGCAAACGATGCTGGCGCGCATGCCCCTGCCCAAAATACGGCTGATACGTTGCAATCCTTCCTCGGCCCGCCCACGCAGAGCCTTGGAGACCCTTCCTTGCCTGGCGGTAAACTCCATTTCCATGGTTAGCCTCCGCTCATCGTTCCCCTCAGCGCGAAATGGCCTCCGGGAACGACGGATTTTTATCTGCTGCCTGGTTTCAAAGGACAGGCCTGCTGCTGCCCGTCCCGCCTCCTCCGTGTACCCGAGCGCCGGATCACCACGCCGGCTATCAGATTCCGGGTTAGAGAAGCACAGTATATGCCCGTCGCGAATCCGAGAAAAGCCTTCGCGAGAGATAGGCTGTGATCTTTTCCACATGCTGGTTAGACGAGTGACGGGGCAGGAGATGGCCGGAGCCCCTAAAAAACCTTTCCGCCCGGCTCTTCAGATCTCCCAGCGGAGGAGCACCGCCCCAACGGTGAACCCCGCGCCGACGGCGGCCAGCAGCGCCAGATCGCCCTTTTTCAGCTTGCCCTGCTCAACGGCCGTCTGCATGGCCAGCGGAATGGTGCCGGCGGAGGTATTTCCGTACTCTTCGATATTGATAATGACCTTCTCCGGGGCCAATCCGAGCCGTTCGGCGGTGGAGGTAATGATGCGCTTGTTGGCCTGGTGGGGGATAAAGCAACCCAGATCCGCGCCGGAAATGCCGTTACGCTGCAACAAACAAGAGGTAGATTCGGCCATCTTCCGGACGGCAAATTTATAGACCGCCGGGCCGTCCTGAAAGATGTAGTGCATCTTTTTGTCCACGGTCTCGTGGCTGGAGGGGTTCAGGCTGCCGCCGCCCTTGAGGTTCAGAGCCGCACCGCCGGAGCCGTCGATCTCGTTGATGTAGTCGATAAAGCCGATCTCGCCGTCTTCAGCCGGCTCGATCAACACCGCGCCGCCGCCGTCGCCGAAGAGGACGCAGGTGGTACGGTCGGTGTAGTCGGTCATGCGGGTATTGGCGTCTGCGCCGCAAACCAGTACTTTCTTCTGCGCTCCGCTCTCCACCAGCTTGACGCCTGTCTGCAGGGCGAAGACGAAGCCAGAACATCCGGCCGAGACATCGAAGCCCCAGGCGCCTTTGGCTCCAAGCTTGTCCTGTACCAGGCAGGCCGTCGAGGGGAACATCATGTCGGGAGTGACCGTACCCACGATGATGACCTCCACGTCGGTGGGCTCGATGCCGCGTGCCGTCAGACACTTCTTGGCGGCTTCGGTGCACATGTCGCTCACGCCCAGCCCCTTGGCCAGCACATGCCGTTCGCGGATACCAGTGCGCTCGATGATCCACTCATCGCTGGTATCCACCATCTTTTCAAGATCCTGATTGGTCAATACTTGAGGGGGAGTATAGGTCCCGAGTGCCGTAATCTTGGCACGCCGGCCCACAACGGGGCGAACGGTAAGGCTCAATGGCTGTCTCCTTGCAGCTTGATCCGGGCCGGACTGCTCAACGCCCCGTCCCTGCCGCGTCTTCGCTTTTGCGGCGGGCGTCAGACACCACTTCCGCAAACCAAAAGGTAAAAGCGCCCACGGCGCCCAAAAAAGTACCGGGTTACCTACTGCGCCCGTACTAGCCCGTTACCGTTGCTTCCTTCCGGACCTGGCGGGGTTGGCGGGATTACGTCGCGTAGGACCCGGCACTTATTGATTTTAGCACTCGGGGAGGACGCAGGTTTGCCCCCAGACCTCAGGCCGGAAAGAGCGGAACCCGACCCTCCGAAAACCTTACGATTCGCCTGCTGCGCGCAGGCCTCAGGCCGGCATGGCCGCCAGCGTCTGGCGTATTCCCTCTTCGTAGGATGTGCGCTCAATCCCGCCCAGAAGCCGCTGAAGACGACTATCATTGAGCAGCACGGGGTTGGTTTGCAGGTAGTGCATCTCGACCAGCTCGCGCACCGTCGGGTTGAAGAGGCCCATCACGCGCAGCATCGTTTTGTCGGCCACGAACATCCGCACCGGCTTCCCTGCCGCCGCAAAAATCTTCGCCACGATCGCGCGTTGCGTGGCCGTGCCGCTGCCCGCAAAGTGCCACGTCTGTCCCCATGCGGCATCGGTCTTCAGCAGGCGAGCCACAATCGGTCCCACGTCAGGAATGAAGACAAACTGATGCGGCGTGTCGATGGGTCCGATCAACTGCGCGCGCCCGCCGCGCTTCGCTGCTTGAAACGCGTTCCACAAGAAGCTCTTGTCTACATTCGGCCCGTAGAAATCGGGCAGCCTGAGCTCGCACGCCTCAACCTTCCCCGCATCGCGCGCCGCGAAGAGCAGGTCCTCCTGCTCCTTGCGCATCCTGCCTTTGAATGTATTCGGATTGCGCGGGTGATCCTCATTGACCGTCGCGCTCCGCGGCATCCCGTAGGGATACACGGTGCCGATGAGCAGAACGCGCCGCACGTCCGCTGCGACGGCGCCGTCGAGCGTCTTCCGCATCAGAATGGGATGCAGCTCGAACTGCCAGTAGTTCACGCCAATCAGATACACGATCACGTCCACGCTTTCGAAGGCCGTCCGCACCGACGCGGGATCATCGGGGTTCCAGGTCCGGGGCTCGGCCAGCGGATCGCCGCCAAAGGCCGTCTCAAGCGCCTCGGCCGACCGGCCTATGACGCGATAGGCCGCTCCCTCCTTGCGCAATGCGGCGGCAACGCTCTTTCCGGCGGCTCCGGCCGCTCCCAAAAGCGCAACTTTACCCATAGATTCCTTTCCGCACTTCCTATGGGATGAGCCTTCCCCGGCAAACGCTGCAAAGTTACCTGGCAATCAGATACCGATCGGACAGACAGGCTTGACCTCCAGCGTATGCCAGGAGGGCCTCGGCGGTAACAGATTGCAGACCCAGTTGCAGGAGGAAGAAGCGCCGATCCATACCACGTTCCCGCAGGGCTTCATATGCCCGGCAAGGGAATCTTCTCGGCGCATGCGGCAGCATGCGAAAACGCCAGTTTCCGGACGACCTTTCCATTCAAGCCGTGACATCCTGAAAGCGACGCCAGATGGCCGGGAGCACGGTCCTTACGTACAGAGGCAGGACCGGAACCTGCGCGGAAGCTAGCGCACCTTCTTGCGAGTTGCCGTCCGGGACTTCGGTTGCATCTTAAGATTGAGCGCCACGGCGGCGCGTATGAGATCCTTCAAGGCCACCGCATCGATCTTGTCGCCTTCGTGAATATCAATGGCACGCCGGACATTCCCCTCAAGGCTCGAGTTGAAGAGACCCGCGGGATACGGCAACGCAGCGCCCCTGGCAAAGGTCATCTTGACGGCGTTCCTGTACGTCTCACCGGTGCAGACAATGCCGCCGCGGGACCAGACGGGAGTCCCCGGCGATGTCGGCTTGACCCACTTCCACTCTTCGACGATCTGAGGGTCTGCCGCGTGCACGATTGCGCGCAGCTTTGCGAGCGTCTTCCCGCGCCAGTCTGCAAGTTCGTCAATCTTCGCGTCGATAAAAGCGGAGGCCGATTCTGCCGGTACGGGCTTTTTCATGGGCGGTTCCAACCTTCGGACCTAATGTAGCCGCAGGCGAGCGCCACCTGCAACCTTTCCGCGCCTCCGGTGGTTCATCTGCCGGAATGCATATTCCATCCCAAATGATTGGATAAGGTCTAATTAAAACTCATTCCACCCGCTGTTCAGAAAGTCAAAATGGAAATCCCTGTCAAAAAGCTCCCATGTCACGATTGACATCGGGGATTGGTGGGTGATACGATCCGCACGATGTAAAGGATTGCATAAAGACAAAGCCCGCACACCTTCGCCAGGGTGCTTCAAATAGTGTCCACTGGGGACCGCCGCTTCACTGGGTTCGTCAGGAACTGTCGTGCCTGGTGCGGGCGGTGATTTTCGGAACGCAATCCGGTTTTATCTGTAACCGGGACAATGCAAGATTGCTTCTCATTGCCCCGGCGCCTGAGCCGAAGCATGTTTTTCGGCGGATTTGTAAGAGGCAGCGGGAAATTCTTGGACGCGATCGGTCAGTCCGAAGAACCAATGACACGAATTCATTCCCGCACACTCGATTGATTACTGGAGGTACTGTCATGAAGACGCAAATCAAAATCCTGCTCTGCCGGGCTTTCCATGAAAACGTTTATATTTTCGTGCTACTGCTCCTGTGTGTGCTCCTGGCACCGCTTGCGCTATTTGGCCAGAGCGGCGCGGGTTCAATCCAGGGCACTGTAACCGACGCAACCGGCGCTGTGATATCGGGCGCGTCCATTCGCGTGGTCAACGCCGGCACGGGCGTGGTCTCCACAACGACATCAAACCGAGTTGGCTTCTACCAGGTTCCCGAACTCTTCACGGCAACTTACAAGGTGACTGTCTCGACCCCTGGCATGAAAACCTACACCACTTCGGTTGAATTGCAGGTCGCCCAGAATGCGGTCATCAATCCGGTATTGACCGCGGGTAGCGTCACGCAACAGATCACTGTAAACGCCGATACCGTTCAGCTGACCACGCAGGACAGCGGCACGATCGGGTCGACGCTGGAGAATCAAAGAATCAATCAGCTCCCCATGAATGGCCGCAATATCCTCAGTCTCGTCGGCGAGTCCACGCCTGGCCTGGAAGACAACGGCCAGAAGATGGACGGCCAGGCCATTGAAGCTCTTGACTACCTCGTTGACGGCACCAGCACACAGAACAACCTCTTTGGCGGCCAAAACAAGGACGACAATGGCCAGAGCGGTAATGCACCGACCGGAGGGTCGACGCCTCCGGTTCAATTGCTCGATGCCGATTCGATTCAGGAAGTGAAGGTTCAGGGCGCAAACTCGAGCGCGCAGTATGAGGCTCCTGCAACCGTGCTGCTGACAACGAAGTCCGGCACCAACGCCCTTCACGGCACGTTCTTTGAAACGGCGCGCAACAACGCCTTTGGCCTGGCCAGAAGAAGACAGGACCCAGTCAACTTTGCGGCTCCGCACCTGGTCCGTAATGAATTCGGCGCGTCAGCCGGCGGCCCCATTGTGCTGCCGCATATCTACCACGGTAAAGACAAATCCTTCTGGTTCTTCTCCTTCGAGCGATATTCTCTTGCCGAGCTGACTTCCTCGCTGGTAGCTGTGCCTACGGATGCGATGCGAACGGGCAATTTCAGCGGCCTTTTCACCCGTTCCGGTTTGCTGCAAACTCTCTACGATCCGGCGACAACGCATTCGAGCCCGAATTGCGCCGTGCCCCACAGTTCGACGACTACGAAAAACCCCTACTGCCGCACTGCCTTCGCCGGAAATGTTATTCCCAGCAGTGAGATTTCGCCGATCGCCAAGCTCTACGCAAAACTGATTCCTGCGCCCACCACGCCGGACAATCCGCTGATCAAAGGAAACCTGACTGTCGAGGAGCCCACTTATCAGGTGATTCCGCAGTTCACTTTCCGTCTCGACCACAACTTCAACGAAAATAATCGTGCGTACCTCCGCTTTACCGAAAACAACTCGAACACCAACATTACATCCGGCGGACTGGTGAATCTGCCGCTCAACTCCGGCGGCGTCAACATTCCTTTTGGCGCGGCTTTTGGCTGGTCCAACTCCCCGCTTACTTCATTTCTGGCCGCGGCGAGCTACACGCATATCTTTTCGCCTACGTTCTTTTCCGAGACCATCCTCTCGCAGCAATGGCTCAGCGATGCGCAGGTTCCAGGTACGGCCATCAACAACAACTACGAATCGATGCTAGGTCTGCCCAATAACTTCGGTGAAGTGGGCTTCCCGTCAATTTCCGGCCAGCTTGTGGGCCTTGGCTCCACGCAGACCAACAACGCCAAAATCTCACAGATCGTCTCGACGATCGACGAAAACCTGACCAAGATTGCCGGGCGGCACCAGATTTACTTTGGCGGACGCTTCCGCCATACGCGGAATGCGGACCTGCCCAACGGTGCGGCTGACACCATCTCGTACGGCGGCAATCCCGTCGCTCTCTACAATCCCACATCGAAAACCAATTTCAATGCGTACCCTAACACCGGTTATGCCGACGGCAGCTTCTTCCTCGGCTCTGCCGGCAGTTATAACGTCCACCTGGAACCGGCGCACGTGCATTACCGGCTGCTCGAATACGACGCCTACTTCCAGGACGACTACCACATCAAGAAAAATCTGACGTTCAATTTGGGCCTGCGTTACGAAGCACACCCCGCCGTCTCAGTACAGAACAGCGAGACCGACACCTTCGATCTGAAGAACGACGCCATGGTCCTGGGTAATTCGATTCAGAACCTTATCGCCAAGGGCTATACGACCCAAGCCATCATTACGAACGATGAACTCATCGGAGTAAAGTTCGAAACTGCCCAACAGGCGGGATTTCCAAGCAAGCTGATGCGGGATTATAACTTCAATTTCCTGCCGCGCTTCGGCTTTGCCTATGTCCCTTTTCAGAACAAATGGGGCACGGTCATCCGCGGCGCCTTCGGCAGATACGACTATCCCACTCCGCTCGAGGACTACGAGAATCACCCCCAGGCCAGCAACCCGTTTACGGCGACGTACGCACAGAGCTACGTAGCCGCCAACCAGTCCATCGATGGCTATCCGAATGAATTGCTGCGCTACAACGATCCGGCTGTCTTCGGCGTGACGGGCGTCAACACAGCCAATGTCGTGAATAGCAACAGCACCACCGCGATTCTGCCAGGAATCACGCCGTTCCTGGTGGCTCCCAACTGGGCGCCGACCTTCGTCAGTGAAACCAACCTGACGGTCGAGCAGCCGCTCAAAGGACATTCGGTTGTCAGGGCAAGCTATATCTGGACCCATACGAGCAATCTCGACGTAATCATGAATCCGAACAACCACCCGAGTGACTTCCA
>JAJZNH010000537.1:7741-9152 GCA_021811745.1 Acidobacteriota bacterium | reverse complement strand
GCAAGTCGTTTCAAGGCCGCTGTTCTTATCTCCTATATTTCTAGTGTAGTGCGTCGCCTTGTCCGCCGAAAGCAGCTGCAGGTACTTCGACTCCGTTTGCAGCAAAGCGCGGTAAACTCCGCTCAGCATGACAGTCCTGCGACAAGGCGAAGCAAGGTTGCAGGACACACGGGGTGAAGAAGAGGATCGCACTGCGTCCGCGAGAGAGCCTCTATGAGAACGCACTACTTTTGTTGCTCGGCGATGAGACGCTGAAAGGCAGGATCGGAGTGAAGCGGGGCAAAGCTGCTGTCCTGGACTATCTCCTCGGGGGTAGTGAATCCCTCATTCAATGCCTTCCGCAGCGACTTGATAGCTTGGGAGGTCATTCCCGCTTGGGCATAGTCCTTGGCCTTGTAGTAGTTCATTGCACCCAGTTGATGAACCGAGGCGGTGCTGGTCGTCACGGGGATATCGATATCACTATCGAAAACAGTGCAGTCGAGCGCCAGGGCGCGTTTGTACAACTGCTGGCCCTGCTCAAATTGGTTCTGGAAGATCAGATTCGTGCCCAGGTTCCTCAAGGTCACAGCCGACTTCGGATTAATCTTCAGCGCTTGGCGGTACTGACGCTCGGCCCGCGTGTGGTCTTGCATCGCATCGTAAACAGAACCCAGGTTGTTCCATACCCGGTCATCGCGGCGATTGAGCCGTAACGACTCCCTGTAGCAGCGCTCCGCATTCTTGAGATCGAGCAACATCTCATAGCAAATGCCTATCTTGTTCCACACACGAGAGGAGCTTCTGGGCGCCTTTTTGTAGGCCTCGATGGCTTTCTCGTAACGGTGGTGGAAAAACAGCGCGTCACCGACATTCTCAGGGGTCACGGGGGAATCGCCGTCTCGGGTGGCTGGGTTGGGGGATGATTCCGCAGCTTGATCGGTTGCAGCCTGTTGGGATCTGGTCGCAGGAGCCTCGACCATAAAGGCGGCGAGCAACACTATGACCAACAAAACTCGTTGGCGGCTGATCAGTCGCATGTTCCCTCCTTGCGAAGGAACCACAAGGGAAGATCCGCACCCGACGCCCCCTGCCTCCCCGCCGGGACGGCCGAAGCCTTCTCAATAACCGGACTGATTTGCCCATGGTAGCTCTTGAGCGACGGCAGAATTCTGTGATGGAGGTCACTCATCAAGGTGGAGCCAGAGGCGTGTTCCGTCTCCGGACACATGATCGGGGATGGAGGAATGAGCTCCCGGTAAGAAGAGAAGAGAAAAGAGAAGGAGCGCTCTCCGGTTTCTTCGCCGCTGAGGCTTTGTAGTTTTCTACAGATGCCCGGAACACCTGCAGCGCCACTGACGTATATTTGGGGGAGGTGGCGGGATCTTCCCGGGCCGACTCAATCCTGGAATCGACGGCGGTGGAGACGATG
>JAJZNH010000537.1:4075-7731 GCA_021811745.1 Acidobacteriota bacterium | reverse complement strand
ACGATGGGCGAATTTCGCTACGACCTCAAGTACTGCCTGCACATGTTGATCGCCAACCCTGCCTTTACACTGACTGCGGTAGCAGCGCTGGCGCTGGGCATCGGCGCCAACACCGCTGTCTTCAGCGTGGTGAATGCGGTGCTGCTGAAGCCGCTCACCTACCCCGATCCCGGCCGCATTGTGCAGTTCATGAATGCCTCGCCGCAGGGTTCGGGCCCCTCCGCGTCGCCTGAGAACTTCAACTTCTGGAGAGCGCAGACCAGCGTCTTTGAGGACGTGGCCGCCTATGACTTCAGAGGGGGAGGGTTCAACTTGACCGGCGACGTTCCGGAGCAGGTGCAGGGTCTCCATGTCTCCCAGGACTATTTCCGGTTATTTGGCGCGCACGTGCTGTTGGGCCGCACCTTCACGCCCCAGGAGGACAGCCCCAACGGCGGGCATGTTGTGGTCATCAGCTATGGGTTTTGGCAGCGCCGATTCGGCGGCGATCCCAAGATTGTGGGTAAGTCCATCTCGCTCAGCAACGAGGCGTATACCGTCGTCGGCGTCCTTGGCAGGTCATTTGTCACCGATCCCCCGGACGACCTGTGGGTGCCCTTCCAAATCGACCCCAACAGTACCAACGCTGGGCACTACTTTTTTGTTTCGGGCCGCTTGAAACCAGGGGTGACTCTGGCCCAGGCCAACGCCGAACTCAAGCTGGCCGCCAACGAGTACCGGCGCCGCTACCCGGAAGGATTTGGCCCGAAAGAAACTTTCAAAGTCGAGCCTCTGCGTGACTCGATCGTTTCCGGCGCGCACAGTTCGCTTCTCGTCCTACTCGGAGCCGTTAGCCTGGTGCTGCTGATCGCCTGCGCCAACGTGGCAAATCTGCTGCTGGTGCGGGCCGCGGGCCGCAAGCGGGAGTTCGCAATCCGATCCGCCATGGGCGCGAGCCGGACGCGCATCATGAGGCAGTTGTTGACGGAGAGCGTGGTGCTGGCGCTCTCGGGTGGCATTCTTGGCCTCGTGCTCGGCCTGGTGGGTGTACGTGCGCTGCTTGCCGTCAGCCCCGCCGGTCTGCCGCGCGTGGGCCAACACGGAGCCGCCGTCGGCATCGACTGGCGCGTGCTGGCCTTTACTATCGGCATCTGCCTGATCACTGGAATCCTCTTTGGGCTCTTTCCCGCCATTGGAGCCTCGCGCCCTGACCTGAACACCACGCTCAAGGAAGGCAGCAACCGATCGGGCACCGGTTTTCGCCAGGGAAAAGTCCGCTCGCTGCTGGTCGTCAGTGAGGTCTCCCTTTCACTGGTTTTGTTGATCGGCGCAGCGCTGCTGATCCGGACCTACATTGCGCTGCGCAACGTGAATCCCGGCTTCGACGCACATAACGTCCTGACACTCGAAATGTCTCTGAGCGGCGACCGCTTCCAGAAAACGGCCGGCGTGACGCAGGTTTCCCGCGACGGCCGCGAGCGTCTGGACGCCATCCCCGGTGTGGAAGATTCGGCATTTAGCTGCTGTCTGCCTCTAATGGTCGGCTACGGTCTTCCGTTCAACATCATCGGGCGTCCCACGGGGAAAAGCCCCTGGACCGGCAGCAGCGGTTGGATGAGCGCATCTCCAGGCTATTTCAAGGTCTTCAGAATTCCCATCCTGCGCGGGCGCGCCTTCACCAATCAGGACGATGGATCGGCGCCCGGCGTGGTACTCATTAACGAGGCCTTTGCCAAGCAGTACTGGCCGAAGCAGAGCCCAATTGGCCAGCAGATTCAGATCGGCAAAGGCGTCGGGCCGCAGTTTACTGAGCCTCCGCGAGAGGTGATCGGCGTTGTCGCCGACGTCCACGACCTAGGGCTCAACCGCAATCCGTTTCCGGTAATGATTGTTCCTACCGCCCAGGTCACGGACGGGATGACGGCACTGAACACGAGTATCCAGGCCATGTTCTGGATGGTGCGCACTCATGGAGATCCGCATCAGTACATTCCCGCGATTACCAAGCAGCTACGCCTGGCCAGCGGAGGCTTTCCGGTGGCAAACGTGCGGCCTATGTCGGAAATCGTAGTGCAATCCACCGCGCGCCAGGACTTCAACATGCTTCTGCTCACCATCTTCGGAGTCTCGGCGCTCATTCTGGCAGCCATCGGCATCTACGGATTAATGGCCTATTCCGTGCAGCAGCGCACCCAGGAGATGGGCATCCGCATGGCGCTGGGCGCCGACCGCAGCCGCATCCGTGGTCTCGTGGTCTGGCAGGGCATGAGGCTGGCCATCATCGGCGTGGTGCTGGGCACCGGAGCGGCTTTCGGCCTCACGCGTTTTCTGGCCAGCTTTCTCTTCGGCGTCAAACCCTGGGATCCGCCGGTATTCATAGCTGTGCCCGTGATCCTGACCGCCGTGGCGCTGGTCGCCGTGTGGTTTCCCGCCACGCGCGCCTCGCGGCTCGACCCGCAGAAGGCGCTGCGCATCGAGTAAGCAAAGACCAAGGACGGACCATCGTTTCACTGTTGACTCCAGTGCAATCAATGCCCCGCGTACCGCAGAAAAACAGCCGCAGATGCGGCAAATTCGCGCCGGCATGCGGCGCTTCGTCAGGATGATATAGCCTCATTTTTCTTGAATTTAGACGATCGCTAACGGTCGAAACGACTTGGGATTGAAGCGCTTCTTCAGAAACCCATCACGTTATAGCCACAATCGACGTAGAGGGTTTCGCCGGTGACGGCGCTCGAAAGGTCGCTGGCGAGAAAGAGGGCAGCGCCACCGACTTCGAGCTGATCGACATTGCGGCGCAGCGGGGCTCGGTCGGCGTGGGCCTTCATCATGTCGCCGAGGGCGCCGATGCCGCGAGCGGCAAGGGTCTTGATGGGGCCGGCGGAGATGGCGTTGACGCGGATGTTCCTGGGGCCGAGGTTCCAGGCCAAGTAGCGAACCGCCGATTCGAGCGAGGACTTGGCTAGGGCCATGACATTGTAGTTTGGTACGACCTTCTCGGCGGCGTAGTAGCTGAGGGTCATGATGCTGCCGCCTTCGGTCATGAGCGGGGCGGCCGCGCGGGTCAGGGCGATGAGCGAGTAGACGCTGACCTCGTGAGCAATGCGGAAGCCCTCGCGGCTGGTGTTGATGAACTCGCCGCGCAGGTCTTCGGCAGGCGCGTAGGCGATGGCGTGGACAAGCACGTCGAGCTTGGAGTACTTGGCCTTGAGTGCAGTGAACAGGGACTCGATCTCGGTGTCGCTGGAGACGTCGCACTGGAAACCGGCGGCGCCGGGCAGTTCGTCAATGAGGCTCTGCGCCTCGGCCTTCATGCGCTCATTCTGATAGCAGATGGCCAGGGTTGCGCCCGCGGCGTGGAGTTGTTGAGCGATGCCCCAGGCGATTGAACGCTTGTTGGCCAGCCCGAAGACCACGGCCGTCTTGCCCGCCAGATCGATCATGCTTATTCAGTTCCTCCGGTAGTGCACAAGTTTGTTCAGTTTGTTGCGGGATGCGATGGAATCGCCGTTTTTCAGAATAACAGAGCGGTTTTCGGCAACGCGGGTAAGGAAGATTAAAGTGGAATGGCCGCCGTCGTAGTGGAAACTCATCCGGCTAGCCGCCTAGATCGATCAGCTCCACGGGGCCGACGGGGTGGCCCAAGAAGTGGGAGCCAAGGCGCTCGAATTTCCCCA
>JAJZNH010000537.1:0-4065 GCA_021811745.1 Acidobacteriota bacterium | reverse complement strand
GTGGCGAAGCAGCAGATTTCGGCTTGTAGAGGCGGGTTGGTGGTCTCTCCCGCCCTCTCCGACTCCTGTGACGCGGATTTGGGAAGGATGGGGAACACGGCGCGGCCATTAAAGAGATGAACGGCGGCTTCGGCCGTGGCCTCTGCCGAGTCGATCACCCGCATGGATTCCGGCACAGATTTCGCAATCAAAGGGCGCAATAAGGGGTAATGCGTGCAACCCAGAACCAAGGTGTCGGGATGCAGGCCATGCGCGGCAGATTCGTCCATTAATTCACGGAAATAGATGCCAATCACCTCGGCGGTGACGGGGTGATCTGTCCAGCCCTCTTCGACCAGCGGCACAAGCAGCGGGCAGGCTTTCTCAAGAACGCGGAGGCCATGGGCATGGCAGGCGGCGGTGTAGGCGTGGCTCTGAACCGTGGCGTCGGTGGCAATAACCAGCACGTCCCCGGTTTGGCTGGCGGAACGGGCGGTTGCAGCGCCGGGCTCGATTACGCCTAGGACGGGAACAGCGGGAACGGCGTCTTGAATGGCGTCGAGCGCCAGAGCGCTGGCCGTATTGCAGGCGATGATCAGAAACTCGGCACCTTGCTCGTGAACGAGAAACTGCGCGCTTTGGGCGGCATAGCGGGCGATGGTACGGCGGGATTTGGAGCCGTAGGGCAGGCGGGCGGTGTCGCCGAGAAACGTAAAACGGGCGCGCGGCAACCTCTGGATGAGGGCGCGGAGGACGGTAAGGCCGCCGAAACCGGAATCGAAGACGCCGATGGTGGGCCGGGAAGGCGAAGTAGATTCAGGACCGATCATGAGTGGGCTCCGGTGGTTGGTACGGCTTGGGCGGCGAGGTAAGTTCGCATGAGATCGGCGTGGCCCGCGAGGGTAGCACGCGGCTGGCCCTCCACAAGAAAGCGAACCAGAGTAATGCGCGGCAGATTGGCGTGAAGCGTGGCGCAAATCGAGAGGATGGTAAGGGTTTCCGTCTCCAGGCCGGCGGGGTGATTGGCAGCAAAAGAACTGCTGAGATCGATCACGGCGAGCTCGGGGCCGTCCTGGGGACGTTCTTCGGTCGGAGGGGTTGTTGCGGCCCCACTCCTGGTGGCGGGCAGCAGGAAGACCTGGGCGATGGAGGCGGCACCGCCGGGGACGGGGTGAGTGGAGCCGGGAGCCGCGTAGATGTCCAGAAGCTTCCCTAGAATGGCGCGGGCACGCTCATTGGGATTTGAGGACAACGGCAGGGAAAAAGCCTCGACCGTCATGGAGTCATCGGCATCGTCGGCCACATAAAGGGTAGCCTGTTGCTCCGGCGAGGCTTCCGGAGCCTCCGTGGGCAGCGAGCTCTCGACGTCGAGGAGGCGCTGGCGGTCGCGCTCGCGCAACTGCCAGAGTACTGCGCCCATCACCACGGACGCCACCAGCAAAATGACGAAGAGTACGGTTTGATAGCGGGGAATCACGGCTGACCCGCCCCCATATTCCCACCCTCTGACCGCCATTCGACCAGAGCGGCGGCCAGTGCCTGCGCCACGCGGGTTTGATAGACGGGATCATCCGGGCTGTCGGCCGAGACCTGATCGGAGTGATCGGAGTCATTCTCCGGGGCGATTTCGACGGCCACGGCAGGGCAGGCCATGGTGTCGATGACAGGCAGGGGTGTACGGCCCAGGGTAACCGTCACTCCGGCGTGCTGGAGGGCCGAGTTGACCATACCCTCCAGAGCTAGACTACGCAGGACCCAGGCAGCCTGCACCGCATTCCAAGGCTCGAAACTTACAGGCTGAGCGGGCGCGAGAGAAGAGACAAACAGGTGCACGCCGGTACCTACCGCAGAAGCATGAAGACTGAGGCAAGCCTGGGCTTGGGCATGGTTGGCGATTTGGGCGCGGCGCTCCGGGTTCAATGTAACATCGGACTCGCGGGTAGTGACCACGGAAATGCCGCGCGCCGAGAGCAGGGAACGGAGCCGGACGCTGAGAGCGAGAGTAATGGTCTTTTCGGGCAGGTTGGCTACGCGGCCGCCTGAGTCGCTACCGCCGTGGGCCGCATCGAGGACCACGACAAAGCGACTTCCGAGAGCGGGCGGCGCTTGGTCTAGAGCAGACTGGGCGACAACGGAGGTGGAAGTAAAGACTGTGGCCGCGATGAGAGCCGCCAGCACGAGCACTTGCCGGCGCATTCCCGTACTTCCACTACTCCAGGGCATAGATGGCCAGACCACTAAGCAGCTTGGGATAAAAATCGGTAGACTTCTGGGGCATGACCTCGCCGGCAAAGGCCACCTCGCGAAGCTGGTCCATGGTAACGGGATTGGTGAGGAATGCAACATCAGCCTCGCCTCGGCGGACCTGCTCCACGGCCTCAGCGGCACCGCGTAGGTAGCGGAGGTTGGTCTGCTCGCGAATCCGCTCGGCACTCAAGCCCAGCAGGCACTCAAGGACGATGGCATGCAACTGGGTGAGGTCTAGCTGGCGCTGGCGGTCGGAGATGTCATCAAGGGCAGCACGGATGACTTCGGGCTTGGAGCGCAGCAGGAAATCGCCGGCGCGGGTGACGGCGACGAAGGCCGTGCCTTGTTGCCTTTTAAGCGTCTCAAGATAGGCGGAGGGATCGGCGGCGGAAAGAGGCTCGACGGCAAAGAACCGGGCGGCAGCATGGGTGAACGCAGCGGGATCAAAGCCTTCAAGGCTGTGCACAACGCGATGGGTGGGGAGAATGACCAGGCCGTCGGAGTCCATGTTGACAAAGGTCATCATCGCCGCAGCCTCGGGATAAGGCGGCTGGGGCAATTGACCTGCGGCATGTTCCGTGGCTGCTGAAGCAGAAGCACCGTACTCGCGGGAGTAGTTGAGGGCGGTCTCATAGCGGTGATGGCCGTCGGCAATAATGAGTTTCTTGTCAGCCATTGCCGTGGTTAGCCGGTTGATGACAGCCGGGTCACTGATTCTCCAGACGCGATGAAGCACGCCATACTCGTCGGTAATCTCGCCACAAGGCGCTCCGTTACCGGCATAGGCTATTTCTCCGCTGGAGATGCCGGCAGGGCGATCAGGCGGGCCAAGCGGTTCCGCGTCGTAGAGAAGCTTTTCCACGCTACCGGCAGGGTCAGAGTAAAGCATGAAAATCTGGCCGAAATGGGCGCGCGTCGCCCGGAGCAGGTTGAGCCGGTCGCTCTTGGGCTTGGAGAGCGTCTGCTCGTGGCGGAAAACCACCCGATCGGCGTAATCGTAAAGGCGGCCCAAGGCAATGAAACCGCGCCGTTCCTTAACGACGCCTGTCCGGAGATCCCCGGACGCGGATGCGGAGCCGGGGACTACAAATCGCTGCGCATAGGCGAAAACACTTGGGGTCTTGTCCTGAATGAGGACACCCTGCTCGCGCCAGGTGCGAAAGTCGCGGGCAGCGCGGGCATAGACGCTTTCGCCTCCCTGGGCATCGAATAGTTCAGGCAACCCCAGGATGATGCGCACCAAGTTAAAGGGGCTACGCTGATAATAGGCCTGTTGCATAGCCGGGGAGATCTTGTCGTAGGGCTGGGTGACTACGTCTCCAAGGAGGGCAGCGGACGGATTGTAACGCCAGGCGCGAAAAGGATAAATCTGAGCCAGGAAAGAGGGTTCACTCCCCGTTGAAGCGGTGGAAGTTGAGTCCAGATCCCGCGGTTCTGTTTGAGCGAGGAATGCGGAAGCTCACGCTAGATTGTATCCCAGCGCGAGCAGAGGGTGAGGTTTTCGGATAGCGAGACGCAAGCATTCATGGGATGAAATCCGAGCGGCAGAAAATGTGCCATCCGTGGTACTATCACGTCCAAACTTTGAGTGATGTACGATGACCAAAATCCCTTTGGGCAGGAGGTTTTCGGGAAGTCTTCGCCGCCATAGATGGCCGCGGAGTTGGATGTGGAAGTGTGGGCTGGCGGCGATTTTCTGTCTGGCGCAGGCGCATGGGCAGGTTGACCAGCTCAACAAAGTCCATGTGCAACCGCCCCTGAGTTCCCAACCCGCTACCGGCGCTCCCAAAGGCGCTGAGGCGCCTCCTGTGGCGGGTCCCGGCGGGCTTAGTATTCATC
>JAJZNH010000724.1 GCA_021811745.1 Acidobacteriota bacterium | reverse complement strand
GGTTGGCGATGCCTACGCCGTAAATCGTGGCCACAAAGGCCACGGCAATCCCGTGGCCCACCTGCTGAATGTTGTTGAGGTGCTGCATCACCTGGATGAGCCCGAGCACGGCGCCCAGAATGCCGATCGTGGGCGAAAAGCCGCCGGCGGACTCGAAGACCGAGGGCAGCCGTTCCTGCTCCTCGGTGATGGAGTCCAGGCTGACCCGCATCATCTTGCGCAACTCGGCAGGCTCCGTGCCATCCACAGCCAGCATGAGGGATTGTTTCAGGAAGGGGTCCTGGATATTCTTGAGGTCCGCGTCTAGCGAGACCACGCCCTGGCGGCGGGCCTTGTTCGCGAAGCCGACCAGAAGCTGGATCAGTTGGGCGTCCTGTTTCTGTGGAGCGGCAAAGATGTGCACCAGGCTCCGGAAGGCGTTCACGACGGTGGTCAACGGAAACTGCAGCAGGACCGCGCCCATGGTGCCGCCGAAGACGATAAGAGCGGCGGTGGGCTGCAGGATCTGCGCCACGTTGCCGCCTTCGATGAGAAGCCCGGCAAGAATGCCGGCCAGGGCCAGAAATACGCCGCCGATGCTTGCTTTATCCATAAACTACTCCTCGATCCTTCAAAAAAACACGTAGGAGGGCTAGTAAGCCGTCTCTTAATGGGAGTGTCCGGGGCCGGATTTTCCCGGTGCCACGGCAGCGCCGGCTTGCTCGGGGAGGGCGAGGCTGGCCAGGGCGACAACCCGCTCCATGTCGACGAGGTGGGGCAACCGCTTCACCACCCCAGCCAGCAGGCGCCCGCGGTACGCCAGCACCCGATCGAGGACCTCGTCGATCTCCTCGCGCACGATCAATTTTTCGCCGTTAATCAGGGTTAGCATCGTGTCGGGCGAGGCTTCGGCGGTCTTGATCAGATCGCTGTTCAATACGATGGCAGTTCCGTTGAGGCGGGTCAGTTCGATCATGGCCGGAATTCCTTCGTGAAGGTTATCGGCAGGTTGAAGGAAAGGTTAAAGAATTAAAACAAAGCGGGCCAAAGTGTCCTCTGCTGGACACAAACGCTGGGGGCATAAAGTCCCCAAGGCGAGCGCCGAAGAAGGGGCCAGATGCGTCGGTTCCAAGCCGCGAGCAGCACCCCAGGGCCATCCACAGGGGAGCGCATCCGGACCAAGGGCCGCAAATCACCGCATCCAACAAGGAGAACCCCATGTCCCTGGGTGTCTTGAACAACCTCTCCGCGGTGTATGCGGAGAACGCACTGAACAACAACAACAACAGCCTGTCGAAGACCCTGCAGCAGATGTCTTCCGGCTCGCGGATCAACTCCGGGGCCGACGACGCCGCCGGTCTGTCGCTGGTCGATGGCTTGCAGGCCAACCAGTCGGCGCTCACGCAGTCGCAGACCAACGCGCAGGAGGGCGTGGGCCTGCTGCAGGTGGCCGATGGCGCACTGTCGCAGGTCACCAGCCTGCTCAACCGTGCCGTCACGCTGGCTACCGAGGCCTCCAACGGCACGCTGAACTCCACGCAGGACACGGCCGCTAACCAGGAGTATCAGTCGATTCTCTCCGAGATCAACAACATCGGCGCCACGACCACCTACAACCAGGAACAGGTCTTCGGTTCGGCCACCAACATCTACACCGGTGATGCATCCTCCGCCGGCTCCTCCATCGACGCCCTCAATATCCGCTCGCTGTCTTCGGCAAACGTGGGTGACACCGGTGGCGTGATGTCCTACAGCAACGGGCAGAATGACGTATTCCTCGATCTCTCCTATAACGATGGATCGACGACCACGAATGCTGCGGTGACGGATACGCTTACTGGTGGGAGCGCCGGCACAACCTCGATCAACGTGACCTACCTGACCAAAGGTGCGAACGGCGCATATGTAAAGAGCACGGCGACCATCTCGGCAGGTGCGGGCACCACCTATTCCAATACTGCGCAGGGTTTGATCGACGCGATCAACGGCTCGGGGCTGAGCCTCAACGCGACCTTCGGTACGGCGCAGCAGGCCGGATCCGCGGCATCTGGATCATCGACCGCCGCAGGCGGGGCAGCGGCCAGTTCCACTGATACCGGCATCATCATCTCCGGCACGGGCGTTTCGGCCGGAAGCGCACCGGGGGTAGTGGACACTCTGACGGTGACGAATAAGACGGGCCCAACCCAAGATACACTGGGCGGGTCGCTCTCGATCGTCGGTGCCGACGGTCAGACGCACACGATTTCCATCAGCGCAGCCAACGGCAACACCAACGCTACGACGCTGGCATCGTATATCAACAGCCTAGACTTGGGTGTTACCGTTACGGACGCGAACAGCTCAGCGACCGATGTTCTGACGTTTACCACTTCCAACTCAGCGGTGAGTGTTAACACCGCCAGTCTTACGGACAGCACCGGCGGCTCCATCAGTAACTCGCCAACGGCCGCAAGTGCTTACTACAGCGTAGGTGTTGCGGCGAGCGGCAACATCTACGACGGTACCTCAGGTCAGACGGCCAGCAATCTTGCGGGACTGACCGCGGATACGAATGGTACCGGGACGGCCACCATCAGCTACTCCGATAGTGCCGGAGAGAACTTGAGCGCCACCAGCCTGAGCTCGCAGGCCGACGCTCAGGCGGCGCTGACCGCCCTCAACTCGGCCATTGCCGACGTGGCCGCCCAGGATGGCTACATTGGCGCGCAGATCAATACTCTCAATGCCGTCAGCAACGTAATGAGCACCCAACAGCAGAACATCCAGGCGGCGCAGAATGCGGTGCAGGCTACCGACTATGCGCAGGCCGCCTCTGACATGTCGAAGTTCGAGATCCTGAGCCAGACCGGCATCTCGGCTTTGGCGCAGGCCAACAGCGTGCAGCAGGAAGTGCTGAAGCTGTTGCAGTAAAACACGCGGCGCATGGCCGCCAATAGCAGAAGGGCGTCCTCACGGGCGCCCTTCTTTTTGGGTTGGGCCCCCCCCTGGCGCGGCGAAGTGATTCATTGCTTCGCCGCCTTCGCCGATAAGGATGGAGTGAGAAGCAGTGCGCCTCGGGCATCCGTTTCTTCGTGGGACGAATGCGCATAATGAGAGTTTTTCAATGCGTCTGCGCGCCGGTTGGATGCAGGGCTGCTGCAACGCATTGCGGAGGGCCGGATGGGAACGGTGGGTTTGAGTTTCGGATCGCCCACGAGCGGAGCGGGATTTGACGTCAGCGCCACGGTGGCGGAGATCGTCAGCAACCTCCAGAACGTGGAGAAGCCCTGGCAGAGCCAGTTGAGCAGCCTCCAGAGCCAGGACACGGTGATCTCCAACCTGGGCACGCTGTTTTCGAATCTCTCCAACGACATGAGCCAGCTAACCGACTTTCAGGGCGTGTTGGCGCAGAAGACCGGGTCCAGCTCCGACACCAACGTGCTGGAGCTGACGGCGGCCTCCTCGGCGGCGACGGCGGGCACGCACACCGTGGCCGTGAACAGCCTGGCGCAGACGGCGAGCGGCTATCTGGCCCCGGTCAGCGACGCCTCGGACACGCTCTCGGGATCGATCACTTTGCAGGTAGGCAGCAACAAGGCGCAGACCATCACGCTCGATTCCTCCGACAACACGCTGGCCGGGCTGGCTTCGGCCATCAACGCGTCAGGGGTGGGCATCACGGCCAGCGTGCTGACGGATGCGAACGGCTCACGGCTGAGCCTGGTTTCGAATACCTCGGGCGCCAACGGAAACATCACGGTGGCCGCGAACAACATCTCCGACACCAGCGGCAACTACGGCGTCGCTCTGGCGTACTCCGATCCCAACGGCTACACAAGCACGACGGCCGACAGCGGAACGCTGGGCGCGGTGGCCGGCGAGAGCGATACGCTCTCCGGCCAGATCACGATCGGGGTGGGCGCGGGCACGGCGCAGACGTTTACCATCGATTCCTCTGACGACACCCTCTCTACGCTGGCCGATACCATCAACCAGGCGGCGCTGGGGGTGACGGCCTCGGTGGTCCAGAACAATGACGGCACGTACAGCCTGTCGCTGCAGTCGCAGACCGACGGGTCGGCCGGCGCGCTGAGCGTAACCGCGAACATCAGCGATACCACGCTGGGTTACAGCTCGGCGGTGACCGGCTCCGATGCCAGCCTCACGGTGGACGGCGTGGCCCTGAAGAGCGCCTCCAACACGGTGGCCAATCTCATTCCCGGCGTGACCTTTCAGCTTCTGGAGCCGAGCCCCAAGGACTCGAGCGGCAATCCCGAGCAGGTGCAGGTGATCATCGGCAACGACAACACGGAGGTCGAGAGCACGGTCAATCAGTTTGTGAGCGACTACAACTCGCTGGTCAGCGCCATCAACACGCAGGAAGGCAATGATAGCTCGGGCAATCCCGAGCCGCTGTTCGGCTCGCCCACGCTCTCCCTGCTGCAGCAGCAATTGCTGGGCGGCTTGAACGCCACAAACCCCAATGGCTATCTGGACGCGATCCAGAGCGCCGGCGATGCGCTCTCCGGTTCCATCACCATTCAGGTGGGTGCGAGCGGCACGCCGCAGACCATCCATGTAGGCGACTCATCGACGCCGGATACGCTGGCCGGGCTGGCGGCGGCCATCAACGCGGCCAACATCGGAGTCACGGCCAGCGTGGCGACCAACAGCAGCGGTCCGTACCTGGAGTTGCTCTCGAACCTGGCAGGCGCGGCCGGAGCCTTGACGGTGACCTCGTCGGTCACCGATACGGCCACCAGCACGGCTTTGAACTATAACGGCGCTGGCTCGGACATCAACAACCTGACCAGCCTCGGCATCAGCGTGAACAACGATGGCACGCTGACCTTCGATGCCAACGCTCTGGATTCGGTGCTGAACACCGATTACTCCGGCGTGATGGGATTCTTCCAAAATGCGAACAGTTGGGGCAGATCCTTTGCCAGCACCCTGAACAACGCCGGCACTAGCTCATCGACCGGCATCCTGTCGCTGGCCTCCAAATCCAACAGCAGTATCGAATCAACCCTGAACGCGCAGATCTCCAAGGAGAACGCCCTGATCTCCGCGGAGCAAGCCAGTCTGACTGCGGAGTTGAATCAAGCCAACCAGATCCTGCAGGAACTCCCCTCGCAGTTGAACGGCATGAATGAGCTTTACTCAGCAATCACAGGCTATAACCCGGGTGCGAACGGTTAAGGAGCGAGACTTTCATGGGAAGTTACCAGGAACACGCCTTGGATGGAGCGTCGGCGGTGGATCTAGTGGTGGCGCTCTACGACGGCATCATCCGTTTCCTGTATGCGGCGATGGAGGCGGTCGAGCGCGGCAATGCGGAGGAGCGCAGAGCGGCCGTCAAACGGGCGCTGGACATCATCCTTCACCTGCAAGCTCGTTTGCGCATGGATGTGGGCGGAAGGCCGGCGGAGGCACTGAGCGAGTTTTATGCCTCCATCTTTGCGCAGATTTTGCAGGCCTCGCAGTCTGCTTCTAAGCAGAAGTTTGAGCACGCCATCGCTTGTGTGTGCAATGTGCGGGATGCCTGGCGTCAGGTGGCCAGAGAGCCAGAGGCGCATCCGACCGGTGGCCGGCTCCTGACCATGCTGCCGCGCGGGCAGGCGACCTCCGAGCGTTCCAGCAGAGAGCCGGAACGCTCGGTGTCCTCCAATTGGACCGCTTGAAGGGCAGCCGATCCATTCAACTCATCCGCTTGCCTGATCAATCGTCAAGCCAGCGGCATATTCTCCCGGTCCTGGGCCGAAAAGCCCCCACAACTGTCTTGAACCCTGGCCCCTTCGGGATTCGCCAACTTTCGTACTTAAGCCGGATTCGCGTACGCGACGCGGCCCTCGCTGATGGTCCAGCGGATCTTGCCTTGCATGGTCCAGCCGTCGAAGGGAGTGTTTTTTGCCTTGGACCTGGACTCCGTGGCGCGGTAGGTCCACTCGGCCTTGGGATCGAAGACGACCACATCGGCAAAGCTGCCTACGGCGAGCGTGCCCCGGCCCTTCAAGCCCAGCAGCGCGGCGGGCTGGGCGCTCAATAAGCTCAACACACGGCCCAGGGGCATCTTCCACTCCGCGTGCAGCCAGCGCAGTGCCAGGCCGAGCGCGGTTTCAAGGCCGGTGATGCCGTTGGGGGCGAGCTCGAACTCGATCTCCTTCTCGTGCTGGGCGTGGGGCGCGTGATCGGTGGCGATCGCATCCACCACGCCGTCAAGAAGGCCTTCGATCATGGCGTCGCGGTCGGCGGCGGAACGCAGCGGAGGGTTCATCTTGGCGTGGGTGTTGTAGAGCCCCACGTGCTCCTCGGTCAGCAGGAAGTGATGGGGCGCGACCTCGCAGGTCACGCGCAGGCCGTTACGCCGGGCTTGCCGCACGGCATTCAGCGAGGCAGCCGTAGAGGTGTGGGCAACGTGCAGATGGGCGCGGGCGTCGCGTAGTTCGGCCACCAGGCGGATGTCCCGCTCGACGACGTTTGACTCGGCCTCCGGTGGCACCCCGCGCAGGCCCAGCTTGAAGGAAACGGGGCCGAGGTTCATGCACGCGCCCTTGGAGAGGCGCGTGTCCTCTGCGTGCTGGATGACACTCAAGCCCGCGCGGGCGGCTGCGGCCAGCACCTCGCGCATCATGACGTCCTTGAGGATGGGCAGGCCATCGTCGGTGACGGCGACCGCGCCGGCGGATTTGAGGGCGGCGTAATCACTCAGCGCCTCGCCCTTCGATCCGCGCGTGGCGGCGGCGATAGGAAAGACGCGGACGGCGGCGCCGCGCTCCGGGGCCTGCATCCAGCGGGTGACCTCGGGCGAGTCATTCACCGGCGTCGTGTTGGGCATGGCGGCGACGGCCGTGAACCCGCCCGCGGCTGCCGCGGCTGTGCCGGTAGCGATGGTCTCCTTGTAGGTCTGGCCAGGCTCGCGCAGGTGGACGTGCATATCCACGAGGCCCGGCGCCACGATGAGGCCGGCGGCGTCCAGAGTCTCAGCCCCTTCGGGTAATTTGAGCTTGCCGGGAGTCGCGATCTCGGCCACCCGGCCCTCCTTGAGAAGAATGTCCTTGGGGGCGTCCACGCCGCCTGTGGGATCAATCAGGCGGCCATTGCAGATGGCGAGCGGATTCATGAGCGGCCTCCTGTCTTCGATCCACTGGATTGTGCCGTGAGTGCGCGCTCGACCACGGCCATACGGATGGCCAGACCATTGGCGACCTGTTCGAGAATGACCGATTGCGGGCCGTCGGCCACGCCAGCGGTGATCTCCATGCCTCGGATGATGGGGCCGGGATGCATGACCAGCGCCGAGGGGGCGTAGGCAGCCAGCATCTGGCCGGTGAGCTGGTAGCGGGCCTTGAACTCATCGAGATCCAGTTGCAGGCCGGCCAGCCGTTCAGCCTGGATGCGCAGCATCATCACGGCCTGCGACTGGCGCAGCGCCGCCTCGAAGTTGCGCTCGATCTCAATGCCGGGGCCCCCAGCGGCGGGTCCTTGCCGTTGGGGTGAGATTTCTGGACCGGAGCGCGCTGCCTGTTCGGGGAGCAGCTCCTTGGGTCCGCAGAGCAGGACGCGCGCGCCCAGCCGCGGTAACAGCAGCATATTGGAGCGGGCCACGCGGCTGTGCAGGATGTCGCCCACGATGGTCACGGTGACGCCGGCCAGCGTCTCCTCGTTCACCTCGCCGATTCCAGGCCGCAGATGAGCGAGGATGGTGCGCAGATCGAGCAGCGCCTGAGTGGGGTGCTCATGCATCCCGTCGCCTGCGCTGATCACAGGCAGCCGCGTGGAGGCTTCCAGCAGCCAGGCCGCGCCTGACGAGTTGTGCCGCAGGATGATGGCCTCGGCGCCCAAGGCGCGCAGGGTGAGTCCGGTGTCTTTGAGCGACTCGCCCTTCTCGATGCTGGAGCTGAGGTTCGAAACCAGAGTCGTGTCCACGCCCAGAGCTTTGCAGGCCAGCTCGAAGCTGGTGCGCGTGCGCGTGGACGACTCGTAGAAGAGCAGCGCAACGCGCCGCTTCGAGAGGATTTGATCTCGGATGAGCGGGTCCATGTGCTCGAGGGTGGTGGCGCGAGCCAGCAGGCGGCTCACCTCCTCCACTGTCAGGTCGAGCACTGAAAGCAGCGAGCCCGGATTGTACGGAAATGCGGATTCTGGCGCGGGCGGCGTAAACAACGTGCGGTGTACGGCGTTGGCAGTCGGGTTCATGTCAAGACAGCTTTCAGCTTTCAGCTCTCAGCTTCCACTCCAAATCGGCTGCCGGTGCAGAGTTCCTCGGCCTTAAACCTGAGAGCTGACGGCTGAAAGCTGAGGGCTTGTTGTTCATGCCTTCTCGACCAGCAGCACTTGTTCCGTGCCGTCAACTTCCTGAAACTTCACTTCAATGATCTCGCGGCTGCTGGTGGGAACGTGCTTGCCAATGTACTGGGCTTCGATGGGCAGTTCGCGGTGGCCGCGGTCAATGAGCACGGCCAGTTGCACGCGGCGCGGGCGGCCGTGATCGAAGAGCGCGTCCAGAGCCGCGCGGACGGTCCGCCCGGTATAGAGAACATCGTCGCAGATCACCACGTCGCGGCCTGCCACGTCGAAACCAATGCCCCCCGCCGTAACCACAGGGCGCGGACCCGCGGTGGAAAGGTCATCGCGATAGAACTGAATGTCAAGAACGCCGGTCTCCACTTCCCGCTTTTCGATTCCTGCGATCAACTTGCCCAGCCGTTGTGCCAGGGGCACGCCGCGGCGCTTGATCCCGATCAAAGCTAAATCTTCGCTGCCATTGCTCTTTTCCACAATTTCGTGAGCCAGACGCACCAGGGTACGCTCGATCTCCGAGGCCGACATCAGCCTCCCTTTCACTCGCAAGCCGGGCTTGGTTTCTGTTTCACTCATGGGTGTCTTCCGCGTTTCCTGGTTTACCGGCCAATGGGCCGAGGTTTACGGCTGCCAGTTTGCAACAGCGGCTTCCGTCTTGAGATAGCCGGCCACAACTGCCGGAATGCTGAAAAGGCTCTTGCCGGATGATACGGAGGGCGGGGGGCTTGGGGCAAGCTGTGGAGAAATGGGGGAGGGGACAGTTGCATTCGAATACGCTTCAACTGGTGAGGTTGCAGTCCTTGATCACGGCCGCATCATCAAAACGCTAGTGCATTTCTCCTTCAGGTGTATCTCCAAGCCTCGAACCTCACGTTGCGATTTCCTCAAGAAGCCGC
>JAJZNH010000382.1 GCA_021811745.1 Acidobacteriota bacterium | reverse complement strand
TACCCATTGTTCGACGTCTTCACAGCGGCGCGGGGACTGCAAGGGTGAATCAAAAATGGAGGATCTTGCGATGAAAACAGTCCAACTGCTCGCAATGCTGCTGGTCGCATTTTCGAGCATTCCGTTTATGGCGCAGCTTGTGGGGACATCGGCTCAGCAGCGCGCCTCGGACTCCGTTATGGGAAATCAAACCAGCGCCTCTGCCAGCGCAAATCCTGCGGGAGCGCAGGCAAACGGCTCCGCGGCAGCGCGGCCTCTCCAGTTGCGGCCAGTCACCGGCGAACTGCAAGGCAATCTCGACTCGAAATCCGCCAGGGTAGGTGATCGCGTCGTGCTCAAGACTGAGCAAAGCATGAAGACCGGTGATGGTGTCGTTATTCCCAAGGGCTCGCGCTTGATTGGCCATGTGACTGAAGTACAGACCCGTGGTTCGGGGCGCCCGGCCTCGCAGCTTGGCATCGTCTTTGACCATGCCCAGCTCCGGGGAGGCCAAACCCTGGCGATTCAGTCGATGATCGAGTCGGTGGAACCGAGCCGGGCGGAGTTGGCTGCCCGTGCGATGGAAAATGAAGATGCGATGGCGAGTCAGGCAGGGCCTTCCATGAATGGCGGTGGCCGCATGGGCAGCGGCAGCTCCACAGGCGGCGGGCCGATGATGGGACCAGGAGCGGCGGCCAGTGTCCGCATGGGCGGCAGTGCTGTACCGGGAGCCAATGTGGGCGGAGTTGCAGATCCGGCTGGTCAGCCCGGCGGTAATCTGGGTCCGACCGGAGGCGATGTCATGCGCACCGCCGGTTCCGCTGCCGCCGATACGAGCGAACTGGCCGGAGACACGAGCGGCGCGATCCGCGGAGCATCCTCGGAAGTGGTTTCGCCTGGAGAGCACACCACCGGAATCCCAGGCGTAGTCCTCGACAGCAGCGCGTCCGGCTCTGTTTCCGGCACACTCTTGACCACAAAGAAGAACGTTCATTTGGACTCCGGAACACAGATGGTCGTCGGAGTCGCAGCCGCTCCGCAGCAATAAGGCGAAACTTGAGGCAGGACATGAGCGGACTGGTGTAGCGGGAGCGGTGACGCCCGGTCTCATTTTTGTACAGTCCGTTACGTTTGTGCCGCGTTTCCGTAATCTGGCGGCAGAAAATGGGTTCTCGTTAATATCGGCAAAGGCTGGAAAAGCTTGAGGCTCGTCCGGAAAAAATTTCGACCTATGGCAGTCTGTTCATTCATTCGGCCCGGAGGTGTCTTGGCATGATGACCGGCGACGCCGCCTGCGATGGCTATGAAATCAGCCCACGGTTTCGCCGCAGTATTGAGGAACGGATTGAGCGTCTGGAGCGGGACGCCGTAATCGACGAAGCACAGTTGGCGCTGCTCAAAGACGCCAGCCATATCCGCAGGCAGATGCGGCTGGTAGCAGCGGAGCGCGCCGAGGCGCTGCGCATGAGGCTCTTTCTCGATCGCGCCAAAACCCGCTTGGACCCGCGTGCCCCGGCCGGTGACTGAACGGTAAAGCCTGCCTTCTCTCGCGCAGATCCTTCTTTCCCGCTCAACTCGGGCCGCTCCTTGCACGTCTTTTTCACACGTCAGGGACAGGCCGGTGTTGTTCAAAGCGAGAGAGATGGCTCGTCAGCATTGATGGGAGGCGTCCACAACTCTCTCGACAACGACAGGATCGAGTGCGTTCAACGGCCGCTATGGCTGGCCGGGAAGCGACTCGATCCTCTTCAGCATCGCCGGGACCTCCGGGTTTGCCATGAACTCTCTCCATATCAGGCCGGTGCGGTAATTTTCGATCATCACCGCCATGGGCGCCTGATTCAAGCCCATCGTGATGCCGGAATACCAATTCTGCTGGAGATTGAAGGCGTCGCGAAACCCGTAAATCCCCCAGACCTGCGCGCCGAGGTCGCGGTAGAAATGCTTCAGGGCAGTCATCGACGCATCCGGCGTGTACGGCATCGCGCTGATGGCCCCGGTTGGCGCGATCGTCCCGTCGTCGAGATCGGCAGTGGGTTCATAAGGAACATAGCCGTGCGGACCGTCAACAGCGGTCAGGCCCCAGGTGTCCGCGCCATATCCTTTCCAGTGGTTCGGATTGTGGATGCAATAGGCCTGGTTGATTCGCGTCTGGCTGCGGTTCTGGTCGAAATAGTCGATGAATCGGTCGTGGAACTCCCGCGGATTAAGCCCCATGAAGGAATAATCGGTGAAGAAGAGCGGCCCGCCTGTGCCGCCGCCCACCGGCAGCGTGATGTCAAAGTAGCTCTTGCCGTTCGCGTAGTGGTTACTGACTCCTTCTCCTGCCCAACCGCTGTAATAGTCGCCTGCCGGGATTGGATGCGTTGGAGAAGCGATGGCTTCAAGATAGGTAATCATCACCTCGTTCCATCCCGTCAGGCGGTTTGCGATATAGAAAGAGTAGTCAGGCGACCAATGCCAGTAAAGCGCGTCCCGCTTCGGTGTGGCGCGGAACCAGTTCCAGTCCACGCTCTGCCATAACTGCGTGATGTGGTCGTACAGTTCGCGCCCCGGCTGGCCGTCGTTCTTGAAGTACTGTCTTGCCGCCAGCAGACCCTCCATCATGAAAGCGGTTTCGACGAGGTCCGCGCCGTTGTCATACATGCCAAAGACCGGCAGCACACGTCCGGTCTCGCCATTCAGAAAGTGCGGCCACGCGCCATGGAATCGGTCGGCGTGCTCCAGAAAATTCGTGATCTTCTGCAGGCGTCCAATCGCCTGCTGACGAGTGATAAAGCCGCGCTCGGTGCCCACCATGATCGCCATGACGCCGAAGCCGCTGGCGCCCATGGCAACGATGTCGTCATTGCCGGGCGTGTTCTCGCGCGTCATGCCGGAGTGCGGCTCGTCGGCCTCCCAGTAGTAGCGGAACGACGCCTCCTGCACCATGGTCAGGAGTTGATCGTCCGTCATCGGGTTTGTTGAAGCAGTGGACGCAGCCGAAGGTGCCGATTCGAGCAGCGAAGCGGTGCGCGCCGTCACCTGGTACGACGCGCTCATGTGCGGATTGCCGGTGTAATCACAGAATCGATTCACTCCTGGGCGCTGCACACCGATGGGACGGAACGGTCCGCCGTTCTCTGACCGGTAGATGACATATTGAGCCAGGTTCGGATCGTGCACCGGCTCCCAGGTGATGTCGATGTGTCGTTCGTAACCCTTGGCCGCAACATCCCGCGGGCTGGGCGGCGCGGTTTCATGTGCCGCCGGATCATCTTCGATCCGGATGTCGTCGAGAAACAGCGTGTGTGAAACATTGTCCGCCACGCCCTGCACAAAAACCAGCGTACTCAAGCGATGGGCTTCAAGCGCGTGTACCGATGCGGTCTTGAAATCCGCCAGCGGAATGCGCACCCGAAGCCACCTGCCGGCGGGCAGGTCGCGCGTATAGGCGCCGATTGCAAGCGGACTGCTGAAATCGCCTTCCGTATCACGCATCGCCAGCCGGGGCAGATCCTTTGCCCGCATTGCGCCGGGCGCGTAAATCCAGAGCCATAAATTGGCTCCCGGAAACTCCAGCGTGCGGTTGCGCCACTTGTAGAGATTCACTTCCGCCGACCAGCCTCCAGCCGGAGCCGAAACCCACCGCAGCTCCAGCGCATTCGGGCCGCTGATGAAAGTGCTGGTCTCTACGGGAATCTTGCCATCGATGAGGCGCAGTGTGCTGGGAGCGCTGGCCCGGCCGCTCGAATAGAAATAGCTCGCCGGCGAGAGGCTGTTGTCGAAGAAGACCTGCTGCGAATAGTTCTGATCGGCCCGCGCCGATGCCGCCGTCAGGCAGCTCGCCAGCGCCAGCAACGCGGCGCAACGCCAACTGACCGGCTTCTTCTGAAGCCTCATCTTTCCCCTCCAATTCCGGGCCCCGCCCCGGACACTCGAAGCCGGATTCTGCAATGGCGCGCGGGTCTCAAAAGCCGATCCGCTTGACAAGCACTTCACCGGATGATACGAATTGTAACCGCAGCACAACCGATTGCGCAATGATGCACAATCGATTGTTCAAAGCTACGATCATCAGCAGCACTGCCCCCTGATCAGCTTGCCTTGTGTCTGGGTCCAGCACTTTGGGCCTTCGAAACAAACACTCAGCTTCATGCACGATTTCCAAAGGAGGAAGTATGCACATCCTGCCCTCACGCAGGGTCCCCACCTTACGAACCGGATTCCGCGTCATCCAGTCGAAAGGGAGAACGAGCTTATTCGGCTTGCGAGTCGCGCTGATCGTGGCGGCTCTCGTCTGTCTTTCCGCGCCCGCATTGCGCGCCCAGTTCAATGCGTCCCTACGCGGCGCCGTCACCGATCCTACGGGGGCGGTCATCCCCGGCGCCACCGTCATCCTGAAAAACACTGACACAAACCTGACCCAGACGGCGACGAGCAACGCGCAAGGCATCTATACCTTCAACGCGCTGCCTCCAGCCCATTACAGCATCACTACCTCTCATGCGGGTTTCCAGACCAAGGTGTTGGCGCATGTCGAGATCATTCCCGAACAGGCCAACCAGCTGAACATCCAGCTGCAGGTGGGAGCGGCGCAGCAATCCGTCACCGTTTCCGCAGTCACTCTGGGCTTGCCGACAGAAACCGCGACATTGAGCGCGACGATCAGCAGTAACCAGATCCAGCACATGCCATCGTTCAACCGCGACGTCTTCCAGCTTGCGCAGCTTACGCCAGGCGTATTTGGCGACGCTTCGCAAGGCAGCGGCGGCGGCACGTACAATCTGCCCGGAAATCAGGGCCCCGGTGGCTCGGGAGCCCAGCAGGCCGGCATCTTCCAGACGGAGAATGGACCGCAGGTTCAGGACAAGGGCGGCCAATACGAAACCAACAGCATCACCGTTGACGGCATCAGCACGGTCAGCGCGGTGTGGGGCGGCACAACAGTCATCACTCCCAGTGAGGACTCCGTACAAAGCATGCACGTGGTCGCCAACAGCTATGACGCCGAGAATGGCCGCTTTACCGGCGCCGACATGGAAGTGACGACCAAGAGCGGCACCAACGACCTGCACGGCAGCGCCTTCTTCAAAGCATCCCGGCCAGGGTTGAACGCCTATCAGCGATGGAATGGCGAGGGCTCCGACATAACAGCCCCGAGCGCCATCAAAGGCGTGCCCACCACCTCCGCGCAACGGGCGGCAATCCGCGGCGTGAATCTCGACGATAGCCGCTTCAACAACTTTGGCGGCAGCTTGGGTGGCCCGTTCTGGAAGAACAAGCTCTTCGGATTCTTCAATGTTGAGGCCAGCCCGCTCTCGGCCAGCACCACCGGTCAGGCGTGGTATGAAACCTCGCAATTCAATGCCTTGACCGGCATCGGTCCGATTGCGCAGAAGTATCTGACCTTCAAAGGAGAGGGTGTCGCGCCGGGCAGCACCATTATTTCCCGCACCTGCAAATCCATCGGCCTAACGGAGGGGATCAACTGCAATACGGAGCAGAACGGGTTGGACCTCGGTTCGCCACTCAAGACTGGGGTAGGCCATCAGGATCTGACGTACGGTGGCAACTCAGACACTCCCGGCGTAGGCGGCGGATTAGATACCGTGCCCGACCTGGCGTTCTTCAACACCATCGATCCGACCACAACTTCCCAGGTCCAGTACAACGGGCGCTTTGATGCCGACATCACCCAAAAGGATCGCCTTACGTTTGCAATCTACTGGGTTCCGGTCAGCACCACCTTCTACAACGGTCCTGTGCGCGCGGCCAACCTCTGGCATCACTCGCAGATCAACGACGCATTCTCGCTCATCTGGAACCACGTCTTTTCTCCGACTTTGCTGAACCAGGCGCGCGCGAACGCCGCCGGCTGGCGATGGAATGAAATCGCTTCAAACCCGCAGGAACCCTTCGGCCTGTCGCAGGATAACTTCGACGCCATCGGTACCGCCGGCCCGCAGTTTTTAGGCGCGCCCGGTCCGAGCGACTTCAACCAGTGGACGTACAGCTATAACGACGTGCTCACCAAGGTCCTCGGCAACCATAGCATCAAAACCGGAGGCGAGGTCACGCGTCTCTACTATCTGAACAATCCGGTTTACGCGGCGCGGCCCAGTTTCAATTTTCATAATCTCTGGGACTTCGCCAATGACGCTCCCTACTATGAAAACGGCGAGTTTAACTCCGGTACGGGCGTGCCGTTCTCCAATCGCCAGGACAATCGCATCGATATCTGGGGATTCTTTGTGCAGGACGACTATAAGCTCCGTCCCAACCTCACCATCAACGCCGGCTTGCGCTGGTCTTATTTCGGCTCGTTCTCTTCCAAAGAAAACAACCTCGACGTGGTACGGTTCGGTTCGGGGTCCAATCCCCTGTCCGGCCTCAACGTCCACGTCGGAGGCAATCTGTACACGCCGCAGAAAAGTAACTGGGGTCCGCAGTTTGGATTCTCCTGGGAGCCAACCAGTCTGCAGCGTAAAGGAGTGCTGCGCGGCGGCTTCGGCGTTAACTACAACCAGGATGAAATCGCCATCCTGGCCAATGGCTTCGGAAACCCGCCCAACGCGGTTCAACCCAACTTTACTTGCTCCTATCCATTTCCCAACCCCACCTGCTCGGGCACGGGGATCCTTTACGAGACGTCGACGAGCGTGAATTCGCTCTTTGGCTATGCTCCCAATCCCGCCGCCATCACCAAGTTCAGCAGCGCGAACCTGCCGCTGACCGGCTCGGCCCGCATCACCGGCTTCCCCTCGCATCCCAAGACCATCGCCAACTACCACTATTCACTCGAAGGCGATTATCAGTTGCCTGACAACACGGTAGCTACGCTCGGTTACCAGGGAAGCCTCATGCGGCACCTGCTCATCCAGAACAATTGGAACGCGATTGCGGTTGCCCAGGGACTGGCGCTCAATCCCTCCGTCAACTTCCTCGATTACTACGAGAATGCCGGCAACGGGAATTACAACGCCATGATCGCCACCGTAACGCATAACTTCTCGCAGCAATTCCAGGCTGAAGCGCAATATACATGGGCCAGATCCATGGACGAAAACTCCGGCCCCTATACCATGGACTTCTACCCATATAACACGCATCTGGCCTACGGACGCTCCGACTACAACATTCAGGACGCCTTCAAGCTCTTCGGCTTGTGGCAGCCTGTCTTCTTCCACGGAAATAACTGGGAGGAAAAGCTTGCTGGCGGCTGGTCGCTCGGCGGAATCCTGAACGTGCACTCCGGCTTCCCGTGGAACCCGGTTTACAACGTCGTCGGCAACGTCTATTACGCGAGCAGCGGCTACGGGCAACTGCGTCCGGCCGCGTACCTGGGCGGCGCGGGCATGAAGACTTCGAATAAGACCTTCGAAGGCTTCGGCGGAATTAACCCGAACTACGGCGGAGACGGTACGAAGTTCTTTAAGTCCCCGGCCTACGTTGAAGGCGCGAAATTCCCGAACCTGTCTCCCGCGCCGTTGCCTGGAATCGCGCGCAACAGCCTCAATGGCCCGGGATACAACGACGTGGACGCCAGCCTGACGAAAGCCTTTGGGCTGCCGAACACGCGCGTGCTGGGCGAAAATTCCAACTTCTCGTTCCGCATGGACGTTTACAATCTGTTCAACAAAACCAACATCAACAGCGAATCCATCGACAACGTCATAGGATCGGTTACCCCCGGCGGCTCGACAGTTCCAAATCAGGACTTCGGTGTCGCGCGCGGTGGGCTCGGCAGCCGAACGGTGCAACTGCAAGCGCGCTTCAGCTTCTAGGAGCCTCCGAAGCTGATCGTCGCCTGGGAGGGTGTTCTCACCGGAGCACCCTCCTCTCTACGCTGCTCTTGACCGGCGGCTACGGAGGTAATCGTGACAAGCGGAAAATTCTACGCGCCGCCTGGCGGCGGAAGGATAGCCTACCGCGCGGCCTTGCGCGGAACTGCGGCGTAAATGACTGCGTACTGTCCGCTGATACTCGATAAATAGTATTTGGGAGAGGGGAATGTTTCGTCTTCATTTAGATCTGATCACAGCAGGTGCGTTGGCAGTCTTCGCCTCTTATGGGCACGCGCAGCAATCCGTGGCATCGCAGCCTCCGGCCCATGAGGAGATTGTTGTGGACACGCACGCAGCGGGCGCTCCTTTCCCGCATTCCTGGGAAGAGATGTTTGGCTCGGGACGCGCCAACCTGGCGATGCGCGCCGATTACCAGTCCGACCTCCGCCGGGTGAAGCGCGTTACGGACTTTCGCTATGTCCGGTTTCACGCCATCCTTGACGATGAAAATGGCGTCTACAGCGAAGACGCGCACGGAAATCCTGCCTACGACTGGTCGTACGTCGATCACATTTACGACGCGCTGCTCGCCAACGGCGTGCGCCCGTATGTCGAAATCAGCTTCATGCCGAAGGCGCTCGCCGCGCATCCTGACTACCAGGGATTCTGGTATCGCCCGATCATCTCGCCGCCCGCTGACTATGCGAAGTGGGACGCCTTGATCTCCGCCTTTGCGCGTCATCTTGTGGAACGTTACGGCATCAACGAGGTCGCAAATTGGTACTTCGAAGTATGGAACGAACCGAACATCGGCTTCTGGTCCGGCAAGCCAGCCCAGAAGACCTACTTTGAACTGTACGATCACACTGCCCGCGCGTTGAAAGCAGTCAGCCCGCGCATTCGCATCGGCGGACCCGCAACCGCCCAGGCTGCCTGGGTAGGTGACATGATTGCGCATGCCGCGGAAAACCATGTCCCGCTTGACTTCGTTTCCACGCATGTCTACGGCGACGATTCCGCGCAAAACGTCTTTCATGACCATCGCGACATCGCCCCGCATCAGATGGTCTGCGCCGCCGTCAACAAGGTGCATAACGAAATCCTGCGCTCCGCCCGCCCGAATATTCCGCTCATCTGGAGCGAGTTCAACGCGAGTTATGCCAACTATCAGTCGGTCACCGACTCAATTTACATGGGTCCCTGGCTTGCCGATACCATCAGCAATTGCTCCACCGAAACAAAGATGATGTCTTACTGGACCTTCTCGGATGTTTTTGAAGAGCAGGGCGTGATCAAGTCTCCTTTCTACGGGGGTTTTGGCCTGGTCGCCGAAGGTGGTATCCCGAAACCCTCCTACGATGCCTATATGCTCCTGCATGAGCTTGGCGACGAGCGGCTGCCCGCGCCCGCCAATGAAGCCCTTGTCACGCGGCGCGCT
>JAJZNH010000978.1 GCA_021811745.1 Acidobacteriota bacterium | reverse complement strand
GAGCCGCGAGCCGGATTGGGAGGCGCTGCGCAAGCGGCTGGAGCAGCCCCTTTCAAAAGCCGTGCGCGGCAAGCTCACGGAATTGAGCCGGCTTCTCGACCATGTCCCGCAAGCGCGCGCAGAAGCGCTGGAATTGGCGCGGTTCGCGTATGGGCAGAGCGGCGGCACGCTTCACCAGGAACTTGCCGAACTTGCTGAATTTCCCGCCGCTCCGTTCCATGACAGCGAAGCGCTCGAAGAAGCCCGCGTGGCCTGCCCGCGCCTGGCAGCATTGCTCCTGACAAACGGAGCCTTCCGCAAGCAGGTGGACAAGCGTCATGGATTCCCCGCCGATCGCAAGCTCGAAAAGACTCGGCTTCTCGCGCTGATCGCCGATCTCAAAACCGTTCCCGGCCTCGAATCCGCTCTGGCTGCCGCCTCCATGCTGCCGCCCGCGCGCTACACCGAAGACGACTGGCTCATCATCCGCGCTTGCTTCACGGTGCTCCGCCATGCAGCCGGCCAGCTCAAAGTCATCTTTGCCGAAGCCGGCGCGGTGGACTTCATCGAAGTGGCGCAGATCGCGCAAAGCGTGTTGCACGGCCCGGACCGCCTCCCCACCGATGCCGCTCTCGTCGTGGCCGATAACATCCGCCATCTGCTCGTGGACGAATTTCAGGACACCAGCCGCCGCCAGCATCAGCTGCTCGCCGCGCTCATCGCCGCCTGGCCGGAGCGCGAAGGCCGCACGTGCTTCGTCGTCGGCGATCCCATGCAGTCCATCTACTTCTTTCGCAACGCCGATGCCGAACTCTTCCCGCACGTCCGCAGGAACGGCCTGGAAGCTGTCGCCGCCGAGCCGCTGCTCTTCGACTTTGTTCCGCTCCAGGCTAACTTCCGCACTGCGCCTACCCTGGTGGAAGAGCTCAACGGCGTTTTTGAAAGAGTCTTTGCTACGGACGACGGCAGCGGCGTAACCTTCGCATCTGCTCTGCCCGCTCGCGAAGCGCATTCAGACACGAATCCAAAGATCACGCTGCACCTTGGCTTTGCGCCGCAAACGCAGCGGAATGCCCATCCTGACGCTACGATCATCCGCAACCGCCAGGAAGCAAGGGCCGTTCAGACCGAAGAGATCGTGGCCCTGATCCGCACCGGCATGGAGCGCACTGAAGAAGCCCGCCGCAACGGCCAGAAGCAGCGCATCGCGGTGCTGGGCCGCACTCGCAGCGCGCTTGCTCCCATTGCCCAGGCCTTGCGTGAGGCAGCGATTCCCTTCCGCGCCGTCGATCTCGAAAAGCTCCAGGAACGCCAGGAGGTGCTCGACGCATTGGCTCTGGCCCGCGCCTTGCTCAATCCGCACCACCGGATCGCGTGGCTCGGCGTTCTGCGCGCGCCGTGGTGCGGCCTTTCGCTCGACGACCTGCATCGCCTCGCCAGCACCGATGAGACGGAACTACTTGCGCGGCCGATTCCGGAGTTGCTCGCCGAGCGCATTACTCTGCTCAGCGATGAAGGCCAGGCATCTGCATCGCGCGTCTTGAGAGCGATGGAATTCGCGCACGCATTGCGCGCCGCACGACCCGCAGCCTCATTGGGAACATGGCTGGAGCAGGTCTGGTTGCGGATTGGCGGGGCCGGCTGCGTTGACACTGCGGGCCGCGCCAACCTCGAACTGCTGTGGAGTTGCCTCGACCGCCTGCCCGGTGGCGAACAGGATCTTCTCGGCTCCGCACTCGACGCTGCCCTGGACAAACTCACCGCGATGCCCGACCCTGCGGCCAGCAGCGACTATGGCGTCCAATTGATGACCATCCACAAAGCCAAAGGCCTTGAATTTGAGATCGTCATCGTGCCCGAGTTGCAGGCAGGCGCAAGCCGTGGCGCTCGCAGGATGCTCTCCTGGCTGGAGCGCGGCCTGGCAAAGCCCGACGAATCAGGAGAAATCACCGAGTTCCTGGTCGCTCCGCTTCAGCCCAAAGGCGCCGATCGCGGCAAAGCCAAAGAGTGGGTTGACTGCGTCTATCACGAGCGCGAGTCCCAGGAGATGCGGCGCATCCTGTACGTAGCCGCCACGCGTGCCCGCGAAGAGCTGCACCTCTTCGCACGGCCGGAGTACAAAACGGAAAAAGACGGCTCGCTGCACCTCGCCGAGCCCAGAACCAGTCTGCTGGCCACCGCATGGCCCGCGCTGGAAGATGAGGTGCGCGCTCGTTTTGCCGAGTGGAGTGCGAATCAGCAGGCAACGCCGGTGGAGATCGAATCCCTGGCGGCCTCCGGCGACAGCAATCTTCTCTCCATGCCATCGCCCTTGCGTGCAACGCTGCTGCGCCGGTTGCCGCCGGAGTTCCAGCCACAGGCCACCCTCGGGGAAGCAAGAGCGGCGGCGCAAACCATCGCCGGAAATGATTCGGCGCGTCTTTACGCACGCCACGAAGGTGGCCTGCTTTCGCGCGCGTTGGGCACGGCTGTTCATGCGCTGCTCGAAGAGCTGGCCCGTCTGCGCACAAGCCGCGATTGGGATGCGGCGCGCGCCGCGTTGCGGCAGCTTGAACCTTGCATCGCCGCTGAAGCGCGCGCGATTGGCGCAAGCCAGCCTCAGGCTGCCGCCATCGCCGCCGATGCACTCCGCCACGCGCTCAATGCGTCCAATGAGATGAACGGCCAATGGATCCTCTCACCACACACTCAGGCGGCGAGCGAGGTCTGCTGGACCGGCGCCGTCAATGGCCGCTTACGCACGGTGCGCGTTGACCGCGTCTTCCAGGCCGGGCTGGCTCCCGGCTCGGAGGGAACCGAGTGCTGGTGGATCGTGGATTACAAGACGACCCACGCTGACGGTCTGAACGCAGCCGCGGCTCTGGCTGAACTTCGGCCGCTCTTCTCGCCGCAGATCGAGGCGTATGCCCAGGTGCTGCGCAACCTGCACGGAAACGCTCTGCCAATCCGCGCCGCGCTCTACTACCCCCGCATGTTGCTGCTGGATCACTGGGAGCTGTAGCTTCTGGCGCCACCATCCGCGCTCTATGCGTTGCAGGCTTGCGCGTAGATCCGCAGCACCGCCCGGATGCGATGAAGGATGATCGCGTGCGCATCGGCGCGCAGCGCGCCCGCACGAACCGCGGAGTACTGCTCCGGCAGAAATGCGCTCAGCAACGTCTCGGGAATGGCTTGCTCGCGCAGATTCTCGATAAGCCGGTCAACGGCCGCCTTTACCTGCGGATTGGTCCAGTAATAACGCACGCGGTCGCTGTAGCTGTAGCGCCGCTGCAAGCGCTTGGCCTGCTCATCACCCGTGTAATGATGCTCCCAGTGGCGCGGTTCTGCGAGCATCACGCTCTCCAGCACCTTCATCAGCCGCGAACTTCTTGCCGGCTCAACAAGCTCCACCTCGATGAACGCCAGCGCCTGAAGCGCCTCGCGCATGGCAAAGGTAAGCGCCGGTCCAACCTTCAAAATGGCAAAGCCGTCGCGCACCAGATGCCGATACGACTCCGGCCGCTGATAGTCCGTCGAGTGCGCCTCATACACCAGGTCTTTTTCTTCCTTCAGAAATTCAACCAGAGGCGCGGCTCCCGCAGCGTCGTAGTCGATCACGCTGTCGTGATTGAACTCCACGCCGGGCTGCACCACCAGCGCAATCACGCGCCGCCATGCATTGCCAAGCCCTTTCTCGGCGAAGACCTTCCGATGAATGTCGAGAGTCATGGCCGCCGCTGCGCGGCTTGTCGGCTGCAGATGCGCGAGAGCTTCCGTTGCGCCGCCGGGAACCGGAACCTCGGTGCCGATGACGTAAACCGGCTTCTCGCTTCCGCTCGCCTCCTCTGCCGCCGCGCACAACTCCGCGGCGCGCGCGGCAATCACTTCATCGCTGAGCGGTCCACGCTCATCTCCGCAAGCCATGCTCGCATCCAGGTGAATCTTCCTGAAGCCCGCACGAGCATAGCTCTCCACCATGCGCACAGCTTCGCGCATCGCCTCTGCCGCCGGCTGTTTCTGCCACGGATTCGGCCCCAGGTGATCGCCGCCAAGAATCAGCCGCGATGCATCGAATCCCTTCGCCTCCGCGATTCCGGTCACCAATCCGCGAAAATCCTCAGGCTGCATCCCGGTATAGCCGCCCTGATGATTGACCTGATTTGAAGTCGCCTCGACCAGCAGATGTGATCCGTCTTCCAGCGCCTGCTCGATCGCCGCCTCCAGCACCCATGGGTGCGCGGAGCAGATCGAGCAGATGCCCCGAGGTTTCCCCTGATGCCATGAGGCAGCCAATTGCTCAAGTACACTCGACACAATCTCACTCCAGTTCCAATTGCAACGAAGGTGCTCCATGCTTGCCGCGCCCTTTGCGGCAAGCATGGGAAAGCAGGTTTACTTCACCGGCACGGCATCCAGCGTCAATACCTGGAATGGCGCCAGATGAATCGTCTCTGCCTGCCCCGCGCGCAGCGTGAGCGCGGCCTGCGCCTCATCCGCTACCCAGGGGCTGTGCGCCCGGTAGACACGCGCCGCATGAGCCGGCAGCTCAAAGGCCTTGCCCACGTCCAGCGTGAAGTCCTGCGCGTGATCCGAGGGATTGCGCAACGTCACGATCCCCTTCGACTGAGTCCACGCCGCCCATCCATAGACCTCCAGCTTGCCGGGATCGCCACCGATCCAGTGGGTGTCTTTCAGAACCGCCGCATTCGCCCGCGACCAGCGCGCCGACTCCGCCAGCACGTCCCAATCATTCTTTGAAAGGAGGGACGGCGTGATGTACATCTCCTGCAATTGCGTACCGGTGCCAAAGTAGTCATGCACCTCATCCGGAAAGTCGTTCCCCGGATCGGTGCTCAGATTCTTCGCCTCCTGTGCATAGATGAGCCCGTGCAGCATGAGCGAATTGAGCGGATACAGCGGCCCGCCCACCACGATATCGCGATAGGTCGCCTCGTCGCGATAGGTAATCCACTTTTGCCGCCAGGTTCCGACGCCGTCAAAGTTGTGATCGTAACCGCCGCGCCAGATCGAGTCCGCATAGCGCAGCCAGAACGGCGAAGGCCGCGTGCCGGTGGTCAGGTTGATGAAGATGTTCGGCTCCTGCTGACGCAGCCGCCCGATCAGGTGAATCATCGCCGAAAAATCGCTGTCAAAGATGCTGCCGGGAAATACCGTGCTGGCGTTGCCGGTACCGTCGAATTTGAACTGGTTCACGCCGTACTTCGTGATCATCTGAAGACAGGTGGATTCGAAAAGGTGATAGTATTTGGGCGCCGAAAGCGCGAAGCCGCCTTTCACCGTTTCATAGCCCGCCTTCTCACCGGCGGCGATGCGCTCCTTCTTGGCCTCGGCATATCCGCCCCAGGGCGACATCCACACGCCAATGCCGAATCCGTATTGCTTCGCGGCCTCATGAATCTTGGTGAAGCCGTTCGGCAGCCCCGAGTCAAAGCCCCACAGTGATTGCGTGTTGTCCCAGCCATCGTCGAAGAGAAACGAGTCCATCGTCACGCCGCGTTTGCGCACCAGTTCTTCTCCAAAGGCGTGCACACGGTCCAGCGCCTGCGCCTCTGTGTAACGCTCGCCCTCGCCCAGGTCGTACCAGCTGTTGTAGTGCAGGAAAGTGCGATACGGATGCGCGCGCTCCTCTTCGACGTAAGCGAGAAAATCACGGCGCATCTGCCCCGGAGCCGTCACGCCAATGACGGACGAATAAGTGATCGAGTTGCCCGGCTCAAGCGGCAGAATGCGCGTAAGAATCGACGTTGCCCGCCCGTCCTTAACCTCGCTCATCGAAAGCGGAAATTCGAAGCCCATAAAAAAGTTGCCGGCCACAATCGGCGAGCCCGGAACCTTGCCCACCACCTGCGCTCCGGGAGCGTTGAAGTCAAGCATGCGCACCTGGGAAATATTCACCGGCATCGGTCCTGCCTTCAGCGTCACCTTCTGGCGCAGATAGTTCGTGCCGTTGCGCAGAATCGCGCACCAGTGCGCCGTCAGCGAATTGTTCGGCATGCTCAGGTCCGCGCAAAGCTCCCGTCCCGCCAGACGCTCAGCTGCGCGCGAGGCATTGGGGACGGGCACAATCTGCTTTTCGACCAGACCTGAATTGATCCTCATCTGCGATGCCTCAACAATAGTTCCGTCGCGGAACTCCAGCGAGAAGGCCTCTTCCGGTTGCAGTTTGGCATGGTTCTGCAGATCCTCGACTTCAGTCACCCTCAGACCGCCATTCAGCACCTTGAAGCGCGCCGCGATCCGTGCGTCACGCAGTTTATAGCTTTTCTTCGACCCGGCGGCATTCGCCCGGCCTCCACAAATCGCACAAAAAAGAAATAGGAAGGTCAGCGCCTTCGCTGTCGATCGCAACGTCACCGGTCCTTGCACCATCATCAGACTCCTTTTCCACTCACCCGGAAGAAATTGCCGGAAATACATCGGGCCAATCAAGAAGGTAATACCTCTCCGCCGGACACACACGCTGCTTCAGCCGGCAACACCCGCGCTCCGGACAAACCCATCCCCTCTTCAGCCATTCAAGGCATGCAAGAAAGATACTCCGATGGGCCAAGTGTATACCAAAAGATAATAAAGATAACAAAACGGTTGAATTAGCAATTCTGCTGAGATACACTCGCCTCGGCTAGGTTAATTCTCACGAACAGTGGAAAATGGAATGAGCATGTCCACGCCGGATGCACGCCAGGATGACAAGTTTGTCGCCATGGTACGCGCCAAAGCCGAGGTTGGTCTTCCCCTCAGCGACTACGCGCCACGATCGGAATTGAAGGTTCCCGCGCACTCCATCGAGAAGGCGCGCTTCCCGGTCATTGATTACCACAATCATCTCGATTCCTGTGATCCCAACGATGTTCTCTGCGTCATGGATTCGTGCGGCATCGAAAAGGTCGTGAACATCACCATGAAGACGGGCCAGGAGGCCCTGGAAGTTTTTGACCGCTTTCATCGCACCGCGCCCAGTCGTTTTCACTCCATCGCGTGGATGGACTGGGCGGGCGTCGAGCGCAAGGATTTCATCCAGATCAGTCTTGATCGTCTGGAGCGCATGGTGGAACACGGAGCCTGTGGCCTGAAACTGTGGAAGGATCTTGGCCTCACCATTCGCGATTCGAGCGGCGCTCTGCTTCGCATCGACGACGAGCGTCTGGCGCCGATTTTTGACAAGGCCGCCGAACTGCATATCCCGGTCATGTTCCACACCGCCGATCCCGACGCCTTTTTCGCGCCTATAGACCGTTTTAACGAGCGCTACGAAGAGCTGGCCGCACACCCCGATTGGAGCTTTTCCGGTTCGCCTGTTTCCAAGGCATCGCTGCTCCAGCAGCGTGACCGGGTCATCGCCAGGCACCCGAAGACTACATTTGTCTGCGCGCACCTTGCGGAAGGCAGCGAAAATCTGAGCTATGTTGCCTCGCTGCTCGACCGCAATCCCAATCTCTTCGTGGACATCAGCGCGCGCATCTCCGAACTTGGCCGCCAGCCCTACACGGCGCGGGGGTTCGTTCTCAAATACGCGGATCGCATTCTCTTCGGAGCCGATCTGCTGCCCAGTGTCGAGATGTACCGGCTTTACTTCCGCTTCCTTGAGACAGCCGACGAGTATTTCGAGTATCCTTCCCATGCGTCTCGGCAGGGCCGCTGGAACATCTACGGAATCTTTCTGCCCGACGACACGCTGCGCAAGATTTACCGTGAAAATGCGGTAAAGCTGCTGAATCCTGGCGCACGCTGAGTCCAAAATCGGATTGGAGCACTGAATGATCGATCGCTGGTACTACTCTTTGCGCGCAAGCGTTGCGCGCTTTGCCCGTCTCGCTTTGCGCGCTGCTCTGGTTCTTCCGCTTCTGGTTGCCGCGCCACTCTCGGCAAGGCAAGCCTCCGCCGGTTCCGCTGGCGACTTCGTAAACACGCTCATGCCCCTGCCCACGACGCTGGCGAACAAACCCGGCAGCCTGGCCATCAACAACTCCTTCACCTACTCACTGAACGCCAACGGCGGCGCCTTTGTGAGCCAGGGAGCGATCCGCCTGATCGACCGGCTGAGGATGCGTACCGGCGTCCCGATCTCGAAGACGCCCGCGACCGCGGGAACAAGCGCTACGCTCACCATCGACGTTCTGACCCCCACGCACGAAACCGTGCCGCAGCTTGGCGACGACGAGAGCTACACGCTGGACGTGGACCCGCAGCATATCTCACTGCGCGCGAAGACATGGATCGGCGCGCTTCACGGCATGCAGACGCTGTCGCAGCTCGTCCAGCCATCGGGCGATCACTTTGTCTTGCCCGCCGTGCACATTGAAGACGCGCCGCGCTTTCCGTGGCGAGGCCTCATGCTCGATCCCGGCCGTCACTTCCTGCCCGTGCCGGTCATCTATCGGACGCTCGACGGCATGGCCGCGGTCAAGCTCAACGTTCTCCACTGGCATCTGACCGAGGATCAGGGCTTCCGCATTGAGAGCCGCGTCTATCCCAAGCTGCAGGAGCTTGGCTCCGGCGGGCAGTATTACACGCAGCAGCAGGTGCGCGACGTGATCGCCTACGCCGCCGCGCGCGGCATCCGCGTCGTGCCTGAGTTTGATATGCCGGGCCACTCCACCTCATGGATGGTTGGCTATCCCGAACTGGGTAGCGCTCCGGGCCCCTACTACGTGATTGCGGAAACCTTCGGCATTCACGATGCGGCCATGAATCCCATCCGCGAGTCGACCTACCGTTTTCTCGATGGCTTCCTCGGCGAGATGGCCCAACTCTTCCCCGACGAGTACATCCACATCGGCGGCGACGAGAGCAACGGCAAGGAATGGCGCTCCAATCCTGCCATCGTGGCCTTCATGAAGGCCCACAACATGACGGACACCAAGGAGCTGCAGGCCTACTTCAACCAGCGGGTCCAGAAGATCCTTGCCAAACACCACAAGCAGATGGTGGGCTGGGACGAGATTCTGAGCCCCAACCTGCCCCGCCAGGCCGTCATCCAGAACTGGCATGGCATCGAGTTCCTGATCAACGCCGCCAAGCAGGGCCACCGAACGATCCTGTCCCACCCCTATTATCTTGACCACATGTACTCTGCCGCCGATATGTTTCTGGCTGACCCGCTGCCTGCCAACTCGGGCCTGACGCCAGAACAGGCCAGGCTCATCCTCGGTGGCGAAGCCTGCATGTGGGGCGAGGACGTGATTCCGCAGACGATCGATTCGCGCATCTGGCCGCGCG
>JAJZNH010000655.1 GCA_021811745.1 Acidobacteriota bacterium | reverse complement strand
TCCGATGATCGGCGCCATGCGGGCGGCGCGTAGATTATGCGCCGCCAGCACGCGCTGCACCACCAGAAAATCCGTCGTCCAGTAACCGAAGCTGATGACAAAGCCCAAGCCGAAAACAATTCCCGTCCAGTGCACGCCCATCGGGTTGGCGGCAAAGCTGCCGGTATCGCGCCACAGGTGAAAGTAGCTGTCCGAGCGCAAATTATTGAGGATCTTCGCCTTCAGGCCATCCCATCCGCCGGCCTGCACCAGGCCCAGAATCGGCACCAGCAGCGCGCCGCCCCAAATCAGCACGAACTGCAAAACCTCATTGAAGATCGCCGACCGCAGCCCACCCAGGCCCACATAAACAGCCACCGCGACCGACGACACCAGAATGCTGAAGGTGATGTTCCATCCCAGGACCACCTTCATCACCACGGCCATCGCAAACATATTCACGCCGCTCATCAGGATCATCTCCGTGGCAAAGGAGAGCGCGGCCACGATGCGGGCGTGTTCGCCAAAGCGCAACTTCAGATAACCCGGGACCGAGTGCGTCTTCGACACGTAGTAAAAGGGCATCATCATCAGGCCCAGGAAGAGCATGGCCGGAATTGCGCCGATCCAGTACCAGTGCGTGGCCAGAATGCCGTACTGATAGGCCGCCCCCGCCCAGCCCATCAGCTCCAGTGAGCCGAGATTGGCCGAAACAAAACTCAGGCCCGCAATCCAGGCCGTCATCTCGCGGCCGGCCAGGAAAAAGTCCTCGCCGGTGTTCGACTGGCCTTTCAGGTAGAAACCGATCCACAGCACCACCCCAAAGTAGATGGCGACTACGGCAATATCCAGCGGGCGCAGATGCGCCAATGGCTGTGCGCTGACCGCCAGCATCGTCGGCACCGAGCCAAACGAGCCGGCGGTTAAGACTGGAACCAATCCGAACATTCCGTCACCTGAAGGAGCGCTCATTGATACGACCATTTCCGTGCGCCCGCCCTTAAGTAAATGGCTTTACTCAAACAGATGTCAAGCAGGAAGCGTGCCGTTGCAAGAAAAAACGGCCTCAATCTTCTCCTCCGCCCGGCGCCGGAGAATCCGGCAACCAGCAGAGCTTCCGAAACCGAGAAAGCGTTTACCCAACGCAGTGTAGCATAACGCACCCACATTTAAATACTGCCGATGGAAAACGAATTCCGTCGGGCGCCGTGATTGAAGGCTGGCCCTGCATGCGGCAACTTGCTGCCGCTCGATACAATGTGATCCTGCCGCAGGCGGTCGGAACAGCAAGGCAATATCATCCCACCAGGAGCGGGCCCGAACGTTAACCAACCCGTAATGTGAGCATTCCCCGTCAACAGGCCCGGCCCTCGCAAGGCCGTTGCCATCCTGAGGCGATGCCGAAGGATGACAACCGACATCAGGAGGCCGCAAATTGAATCCGAGATCATTGGCGGTTCACCAACTGTGATCCTTGAAGAGTCTTCGTCTGAGACTGTATATTCTCGCGCCCACCCTCTGACATTCTTGCTGACGATGGCAGGCCGGATGGTTTGGCCCGATCACCTGGCGCTCGCCGGCACCTGCGAACCGTTGCAGCACTCCGCCGTCTTGTGTCGCAACAGAATCCCCCACCCGCCGCTCAAGTCACCAGGGCGGCGTCGGTGAGGAGCATCGGGTAGTCCCGAATCTCCATCTCCGCCAGAGACAGCGAACCTCCATGCTTCGTCACCCGCGGTGGCGTGCTGATTGCGCCTGACGCCGGATCCACCAGCACCGGCCGGTCCAGCGGCAACTCCTTCGGGCTCCATACGGTGATGTGCGCGGTCTTCGGCGACCACTCCTTCTGCAAATCGGCAGGAGACCAGTAGGCGTAGAGCGGTCTTCCGTTGCGCGCGAAGCAAGCTGAACAGAGAGCGTCAATCTCAAGATCAGCACTGCCGCGATCGAATCGGATCAGCGTGCTCGCCGTCTTCGTTTCGCTGTCAAACAAGGCACAGAGATTTCTGTACGCAAAATAGGACGGCTTCGACGTATAGCTGCCTCCGCGCAAGAGTCCCTTGCTGTTGGTGCCGTTGGTGGGACCGCTGCCCCAGTTGTACTTCTGCAGATCGACAGTGTGGAAGTAGCTTGTCAGTTCCAGATCGCAGCCAAGGTCGGTCACGATCCTGCGCAGCAGCCATTTCGCCTGGCTCGCTTCAGTCCAATGCAGCTTTGACAGCGCCCCGGTGCTCCCGTCGGTCGAGGGCGCTCCGTCTTCGCCCTGCCACAATCTGATTCCCGGTTTGTATCTGTGGACAAGCCCGCGCAGCGCGCGCAAATCGCTGGCATAATTCTCTTCAGGCCGCGCGCGATACGGATGAAAGCTGATCCGGTCGACTTCATCGCCAAGCCCAGCTTCAAGGCACTGCTCCGCATACTCCAGCGGCACGCCGGCGAATGCGCCGCCGATGATGACCGCATTCGGCACATGCTCGCGAATCACCGGAGCCGTCATCCTCACCAGCTCCACATAGCCGGCGGCATTCGGTTCTTCAGGACGCCAGAAGGTGTGTCCATTGGGCTCGTTCCAGATCTCCCAATGGCGCACGCGCCCCTTGTAGTGCGCAGCCAGCCTGTCTACATAGCGCGCCCACGCGTCCTTTGCGGCCTGGGAGTACACCGGCGCCCAGCCCACTGCGTACTGATCCGCTCCCGGTGAATAGAGCGGATTGCCATAGCCCACGTTAAACCACGGCTGAATTCCGACTGCGAGCAGATGGTCAACCGCCTCATCCAGCCAGCCAAAGTCAAACTGCCCCGGCCGCTGTTCGGTTCGCGCCCAGCCCGTCTGGCAGCGCGCCCACTTTACGCCCAGTTGTGCCAGCGGCGCGTAGGTCCGCGCTGGATCGAACATCTTGCGGTCCAGCGTCTCGAACCCAACTGACAAGGGTGAGGCGGAGATCTCCTTCGATGCGCGCGTCCGCAGCGTTCGCGGAATCGGCCCACCCTCCCCGGCAACCGGCGCAGCTTCAATCGCAGATTGAACCATGGACTGCCCAAAGGCATTCAACGATTCATTGCCGGTTGCCGCCAGGAATGTTCCGGCTGCCAGCATCTCCAGCAGCGTGCGCCGATCGATCCCATTCATCTCCGCAACTCTCCTCCGCATCACCCAGCCTGTGCGGATGAATGCAGCCTGTTGCTCGCAGGCGCGCCGCTCTCAGGCGCCGCCTCCAACCACGGTCCGGCCCGGCCTGCCGTCCGGCAGCGTCTCCTTGACCGTAATGCCGCGATCGCCGGGCGCCGAGATGAGGAACTTCCGCCCATCCATGAAGGTTACTGTCGCTGAGCGGCCATCCGGCCCTGGCGTTACACCCGCCACCGGATTGAATTCTCCCGGCTTCAGCGGAAGGATCAGGGTAAGCAAAATCCGCGGGCCGGCACTGGTGAGCGTATGCAACAACGTGGTCGCCACAACATTCTGCGGATCCATATCCTTCCGCACATCCCATCCCAGAATCTCCGGCGACTCCTGTCCCGAGACGGCCTTCACATCGAGGCCGTTTGTGAGCAGCGGAACCACAACCAGATTCGGCAGTCCCTCATCGTCGGTCTCCAGCGCATGCGTCACCCTATTGATCTGCCAGTGCGTCGTCTGCAGTTGCCAGCGATCCTGGTAGGCATGCGACTGGACGTCGTCGGGCCGCACGCGGTCGGCGACCACAAACATATCCGGCTTGACAAAGAGCACATCCCGCTGTTGCGAAGCCGGACGAAGCCGCTGCGGCCCATAGCCTTCGTCATACTCTCCCGAAGCAAAATCGAAGACCGAGTTCGACTGCCAGTGGCCGTCGATCGGTCCCTGGCTGATGAGGTCGGGATCGTGCCACGGATCGTGCGAGAACGTGGGCCGGTTCTGCCCCAGCCCGTCAATGATCATGCAACTGGCGCCATACGACGACGTTGCGTAGCTCCGCCATTTGCTGCGCTCGTAGCTGCCACCTCCGGTATTGAAGATCATCGGACGCCCGTAGGCCCATACGACTACATCCAGCTTCGTCTGGTGCTGATGGCCCATGCCCAGCGGACCCAGCCGGAAACCGAGATAGTTGGCCTGGCGGCTCCAGTCCGTCCGCATCGCCGCCTCTCCGGCCCGGTTCAGAAAGATCGAGGTAAAGGACGGCGCAGTCCCCTCCTTGCCATCCGTTTCAACCCATTTGAAGTCGCTGCGGCCGGGAAAGTTCTCCACGGCAAGCTGGAAAATCCGCGGCAGATACTGGGGCAGACCGTTGTTGTATTTCGGGTTATAGCGGTCAGGAGCCATAATGCTCACCTGATACTCATAGCCCTTTTCGAGCGGCGCGGTGTAGCCCTTGGGAAGCTCCGCCGTCCGCCCGGTCCAGCGCGCAATTTCGGGAATCTTCAAAATATTGCCCAGCGCCACATTCTGATATTCGGTTGAGAGTTCGTCCTGCGCGCCATCGGGCAGGAACTGCTTGCGCGCCTCTTCGGCAAGCGTATTGGCGCCGTAGTTCCTCCATTGACCAGCTTCCTTAAACTCCGGGAACAACGCACCCACCGCGTACAGCCCGCTCATCTCCATCGTCAGCCAGTTCAGCCGCGTATGCTCTTTGAGCAGATAGCGCCCGTGGTCCAGAAATGCGCTGGCGAAGACCACCAGGTCCGAATCGCTCACTGAAGGCGACTTGCGAAACGCGAAAAACGCCTCGGGCCACGATCCGCCCATGCGTATGCCTGCTTCGATCGTTCTCCACGCCGAGCCGGGCTGGTTCGCGGCGTAGTCCGGAACCGGGCATTGCGCCACCCAGGACAGCATCTCGCGGTCAAAGGCCTTTGCGTAGCGTTCATCGTGCGTCACCTGATAAACGCTGCCCAGCGCGCCCCAAACGGCCATGCGGTTCAGTTGCCATTGCCACTCGTTATCCGGCGCCACTCCCGGCATGTGCAGTGTGGCGTTGTAGTGCCAGTCGATGTCGGCGTTGGGGAAGGTGTAGAAGTAGGGAGTCTGGCCGCCCTGGAGCTTGCCCACGAGGGCATCGTCCGCGATCGTCTTCATATGCTGCATTGAAACCGCCGCCCGCCCTGACGGCGGCGTTCCCCAACGCACCGCCTCTCTGACGCGTAGATATGCGGCAAGCGCTTTCACCGCTCCGTTCAGATCTTTCCGCTTCCATGCCGCCGCCACCGGCGCCAGCTCCGGCCGGCTCAAGTCGAGAGCATTCATCACTTCGGTCTCGTGCTGCGCGGTCGCGGCCGCTGACAAATGTTGCAGAGCGGCGCTCTGGCCCTGCACAGGCGCCGCGGCCAGCCATACGCCCAGGAACATGCCTCCCAAAATCATTTGCTTCATTTCGCCCCCTCCAGGACATATCCGGGACATGCGGCCCCCGAAACCCCTTAAATACCGGACGCACGTTCGCGCACTGTTCACGACGCTTTGCATGCCGGGTGTTTGCGCCGGTCAATCATATCAAAGCGATTTCGCAAACCTCACTGGACTTTGCAACTCGTTCCGTCGTATCCTCGCCTCGACCGGGAGAACTGCCATGGAGAAAGCTTCTTGGGCAGTGGTGGCGGTCCTGCTGGCGGCAGCCGTAGTGGCCGGCGAGGGCCCTCTGCCAAAATCCGGGCAGATCGAGGGAGAAGGCTGCGTAGAGCCGGGCGTTGTGATGCGCTGCCTGGTAGTAAAGGACATCAAGAGCGGCAAGCTCTATAACTTGCTGATCAAGGGTGCGCAGCCGCGGATTGGCGAGGGAATCGAATTTACCGGCCTGCCCCACGCCGGATCCAATCTCTGCATGCAGGGCATACCGATTGACGTGCTCACCTGGGCGCGCAAGCCTTCGATCAAGTGCCCGCAGCCCTCCAAGCCGAAAGAGCCGAGTCCAGCGCCTGCCAAACCTCCGGCGCCCAATAAACCTGCGAAGCCGGCGGAAAAGGCGAAATGATTTCTTTCGGCGTCAACGTACGCGCAGCAGCATCCTGAGCGTATCACCGGGAGAATCGGTCATTTTTTCAAAGGCCATTTGGCCCTCTGCAAGCGGCAGCTCCGCCGTCCAAGGCGTCAGGTCGATTGCACCCGCCTTCAGCAGTTCCAGCGAGCGCTCAAAGTCCGCCGCTGTGTAACCGAATGACATCAACACGCGAAGCTCCTTGCGGACGCTGGCCGCAAAGTCGATCGCGCACGGCTCCTTGCCCATGCCGAGCAGCACCACCTGCCCGCCGGCCCGGCACAGATCAAAGGCCATTTTGCGCGTGGAGCCATGACTGCTCGCATCCAGCACCAGCTCAAGCCCATCGCCGGCGAAAGCCCGCGCCGCGCTCCGCCCTTCTTCGCCGGCAGGCACTGCCAACGTGGCGCCCATGCGCCGCGCCGCCGCCAGCCTGGCCTCGTTCACGTCCAGGACCAGGACCTCGCGCGCGCCCAAACGCAGCGCCATCTGCAAGGCCAGCGACCCCATCGCCCCCGCGCCTACAATCGCGATGCGAAAACCGGGCAGCGGAGCAGCAATCCGAAAGAGGTGAACCACATTGGCCAGGGGCTCGGCGAAGACCGCCCGCGCATCAGGCAGGCTGTCGGGAATTTCGTACACCTGCTCGGCGGGCACCGCAACATACTCCGCGAAACACCCCGCAACTCCGCCCATCCCCAACAGGCGCAGCTCCGCGCAGAGATTGGTCGCACCGCTCCGGCAGAAGGCGCATTGCCCGCAACTACTCAGCGGATTGGCCACCACGCGCTGGCCGTCCCGCGTGCTGCCCACCAGTTCATGGCCCAGCACCAGCGGCGGAACGCGCAGCCGGCTGCGCCCCAGAAATCCGGAGATGTCTGAGCCGCAAATGCCGGCCGCCGCCACGGCAATCTCCATCTTCCCGTCCGCCGGGCGCGGGCGCTGAACCTCATCCAGCTTCACCTGCCGGAGCTCCGTATAGACCAGGGCGCGCATGACTTTCTCCCCTGCTTTTATTTACAAACAGACTACCGCCAGCCCGTTCTTTCACCTGCCCATTAACGGCAGAACAGCAATTTCGCGTACTCTATAAAGGGATGCGCGGCGCGGCTTATCCCGGACCTGCCTCTTCAATTATCGAAGCCGCCAGGCGTGTTGGCGCATCTTGCTAAGAAGGATCGCATGAACCCCGTCGAGCAAGCGCACCGTGTTTCTTTTCAGCAGACGCTGTTGAGCGCCCGGCGCACCATGCTCTTGAGCGAGATCCTCAAGATCGCAGTGGATAGTTTTCGCGCCAACAAGACGCGCTTTGCTCTCACGGCGCTGGGCATGGTCATCGGAACCGCCTCCGTGATTCTGGTGGTCACCATCGGCTTGACGGGGAAAAAGTACGTGCTCGAGCTGATCCAGAAGATCGGCACCAACTCGGTGGAACTGGAGTATGCTGGCGGCGGCGCCACCGCCTCTGAGCGGGTACGCTACAACGACTTCCTAACCCGTGAAGATGAGAAGGCTATCGATGCGCAGGTCCCAGGCGTCATTTATTCCTCGCCGGTGCTGGAGATGCACAGCCGCATCAGTTTTGGCGGCGGCGTCGTCAAGGATACGCTGGTGCTGGGCGTAAGCCCCGATTACCGCCATATCCGCAACCTCATCGTGACCGATGGCCGCTTCCTCGACGAGTCTGACGAATCGGCCCACCTGAAGTGCGCCGTGGTCACCGAAATCTTCGCCAGGGAACGGTACGGAAACAGCGATGCTGCTGTTGGCCAGAACTTTCAGATCCTCGGCATTCCCTTCACCATCGTTGGCGTCTTCAAGGAAAGCGTGGACGACTTCGGACAATCGGAGCTTGCCGATCAAACCATCCTGATTCCCTACTCGGTGGCCCGCTACTTTACCGGCACTGAACGGGTCAACCAGATCTACTTTTCGATGGCAAGCATGAGCCTGGTCCCCCAGGCCGCCGAGCAGATCCAGAATATCGTGCAGTCCCGCCACCGGCCCAATTCCGTCTACAGGGTCCAAACGCTGAAGCAGTTGCTCACGATGGCCGCGCAGATTGCCGACGCGCTCACTGCGGTGCTGGTGCTGGTGGCTGCCGTCACCCTGGCAGTGGGCGGCGTGGGCATCATGAACATCATGCTGGCCAACGTGCGCTCGCGCATCCGTGAAATCGGCATCCGCAAGGCGCTGGGCGCCACCTACCGGGAGATCAAGCTCCAGTTTCTTGCCGAAGCCGTCATCATCTCGCTCTCAGGCGGAACTGTCGGCACATTGGTCGGGCTTGCCGTTCCGCTTTCGATCCATTTCTTTACCGACTACGCCTTGCCCATCTCACCGGTGTCCATTGTCATCGCACTGGGCGCAGCCACCATGGTCGGCGTCATCTTCGGCACCGTGCCCGCGACCCGTGCCGCCCAACTCGATCCTGTGGAGGCCCTGAAATATGAGTGATCCGGAGACCCTGCCTCCCCGCCGCGAAGACGCGGAACCCGAAGAAGCAATCGCAGACCAGTCTTCCCAGGGCCCCAGCCTTGTGCTTCTCTATAGCCTGATCGCTCTTGCTCTGGGTGCGGCCATTTTCTTCGCCATGCTGATCGTTCTCCCCTTCTACCGGCAGCGGTAGTCCTCCAGCCAATTCAAGCCCTTGCCCAGCACTTCGCCCCGCGCAGCGCGTGGCCCGCCACGGCCCCAATTACTATAGAGTGAAGCGGAGTGCCCCCAGGTGAATCGCATCACACGCGCTGTCTACAGGCGTCTCGGGATCATACACGTCGGAAGGCGGCGGGTTCGAGACCTCATGGATTTTATCGAAAGCCGAAAGATCGGCACGGTGATCGACGTAGGTGCGAATATCGGCCAGTTTGGCGAATCACTGCGGGCTGACGGGTATCGCGGCAGAATCGTTTCCTTTGAGCCCACTCAGTCCGCATTCGAGATTCTTGCCAGAAGAGCAGCAGCAGACGGCAACTGGCAGGCTCATCATTGCGGCTTGGGCGCGGCATCGGGAACGGCCACTCTGCATGCCTCCAAGCTCTCCGTATTCAACTCAATTCTCGATTTAAGCGATGTCGCCCGGCTCCATGACGATCGGATGACGGTGGATCACACGGAAGAGGTTCCGATTTATACGCTCGATCAGGTTGCCGCGCCATTCCTGGGGGGGGGCAGGATCTGCTGCTGAAGATCGACACTCAAGGCTACGAAAGACAGGTCATGGAGGGCGCCAGGCAGACCATCCTGCAAGCGGCGGGCATTTTGATGGAGCTGCCGGTCATTCACACGTATCAGGGAGAATGGCATTTCCATGAGGCGCTCAAGTATA
>JAJZNH010000115.1 GCA_021811745.1 Acidobacteriota bacterium | reverse complement strand
CGTAGCGGGGCGATCGCGATCCAGTAACTCCAGTTCAGTCAGCCGCAGCAGATACTGCGGGAAGGTGGACTTCTCCTGGGCGCAGGTGCGAGCCAGCTTGTCGTACTCGCGCAGCATGGTGGGTAGCCGCAGAGCCTTCAGCTGATGTTCGAGCAGAACCTGCGGCGTGTCGGCAGTGGTTGAGCTCATAGCATCGCCTCCAGCGTGGGAGGCTCAGCCGCGGGCAACGACAGCAGGCTCATGTACTCTGCGGCACGCGTAGTGCGCACCTGGGCCAGCGGCAGATGCGGCCAGTTGGCCATATCCAGCCGTGGCGGCCTGAGCTCGATCCGGCACAGCAGCAGATGCCTGACGGCGTCGAAGCTGACCGCGCCTAACGCAAGCGCCTGCTCGACAGCAGCCGTGACCTCTTCGAACGCGAAGTGTTCGATCAGCCGCAAGACCTGGATGTACTCCCGCGCGGCGTGTTTAAGGTGTACTCCAGCATCTTGCTCACCGTCTTGCGCGCCAGACCGAACTCCCGCGCCGCCGCCCGCCGGCTCATCCCCTCCACCAACACCGCCCGCCGCACTCTCGCGTATAGCTCCACCGTCTTCATCCCTCCGGTATCCCACAGAAAATAAGCATCCTATGAGATCCGAACCGCTCTCGGAACCCAATTAAGAACCTGCTTGTCTGTGAAACTGCAATCTGGCGGGGTGGTCTACTTTTACTCCGCCACGAACCGGCGCTCACGCGCCGCCTCGTGGTCTATTTTTGCTCCGCCGCGTACATTAAGGCAGCTACCCCACTTATTTCGAGTTTGGGCATAGTTAAACCGATCAGGCAGACATATACCCTCTCCCGCTTTTCCGCTACGTTCCAGATTGTGAAGGTGTTATGCGTGGCCAGAATGGACAGAAGTACTCATTCGGCCGGCAGTTTTGCCGTATTTAAAGTCCGCTGCGTCTGCCGATTTCGCCATCCGGGCTTGGGCCGCTTCCATCATACTGCCTGGAGACGCACACAGCGCGGCTGGATTGCATTTGCCGACGCCAGAGCTGTCAGCCACCCTTCGGCTTTCCGCTCCGCATGTGAGAGACTGGAGGTGCGACACTCTCCGGCGCGGCTTGCTTGCGCGTCTATCTTCAGCGCCGCCTTCCGCCATTGCCATCGGGGCACAGAGCAGCCGTTTGCGGCGCCTCACCGCAGCGGACTGCGGCTGCGCGCGCGATCCGGAGCAATCTCATCATCAGGACTCGGAACCACAATGCTCAGCGTCAGCAACATCACGATGCGCTACGGCTCGAAGGTGCTCTTCGAAGACGTAACCACGACCTTTGTCCCTGGCCGCCGCTACGGTCTCACCGGCCCCAACGGCGCCGGCAAGTCCACATTTATGAAGATACTGGCCGGCGAACTGGAGCCGCAACAGGGCTCCGTGGTTCGCCCGCGCAAGTGCGGCGTGCTGCGCCAAGACCAATTCGCCTTTGACGCCTATCGCGTGATCGACACCGTCATCATGGGCAACAAGGCGCTATGGGCCGCTCTGGAAGAGCGCGATCGCATCTACGCCAAACCAGAAATGACCGACGAGGACGGCATGAGGCTGGGCGAGCTCGAAGGCGTCATTGGCGACGAGGACGGCTACACAGCCGAGGCCGCCGCGGCAGTTTTGCTCGACGGCCTGGACATTCCCGAGCCGCTGCACGAACGCAAGATGGCCGAACTGCAAGGTGGCCAGAAGGTGCGCGTGCTGCTGGCGCAGGCCCTCTTCGGCAAGCCCGAGGCGTTACTTCTGGACGAGCCCACCAACTACCTGGATCTCGACTCCATCCACTGGCTGCAGGACTTCCTGGTGAACTACGACGGCGTACTCATCACTATCTCCCACGATCGACACTTCCTGAACAGTGTAACCACGCACACCGCCGACATCGATTACCAGACCATCATCACGTACACAGGCGGCTATGACGATATGGTCCTGGCGAAGACCCAGGTTCGTGCGCGCCTGGAGGCCGAAAACGCGCAGCGCGAAAAGAAGATCGCACAACTCAACGAGTTCATCGCGCGGTTTGCCGCCGGTACACGCTCCTCGCAGGTCACCAGCCGCCGCAAGGAGGTCGAACGCCTGCAGACTAACGATCTGGCCCGGTCCAACATCCAGCGCCCGTACATCCGCTTCGACCAGGTGCGCCCCAGCGGAAAGCATGTTCTGGAGTTCAAGGAGTTAACGAAGTTTTACGGGAATCTATCGGTAATCAAAGGCTTTACGGCCAACATATTGCGCAGCGAAAAGATCTGCTTGATGGGCCGCAACGGGGCCGGCAAAACCACGCTGCTCAAAAGCCTGCTGGCCAACTATCCAGGGCTCTCCGATCCGGACTTCACGCTCGATTCCGGCTCAGTCGTCTGGGGCCACGAAGCACAGATCGGTTACTTCCCTCAGGACGTGGGCTCGACCATTGCACACGGGCTCACCGTGGCCGAGTGGCTGCACGGCTGGAAACCCGAGGCGCACGTCGAGGATATTCGCGGGATTCTGGGCCAGATGCTCTTCAGCGGCGAAGAAGGCTCAAAGCCCACCGCGGCCCTGAGCGGCGGCGAGCAGGCGCGGCTCGCATTCTGCAAACTGATCCTCACCAAGCCCAACATCCTCATCTTCGACGAACCCACGAATCACCTTGACCTCGAAGCCATTAACGCGCTGAACATCGCCCTGCAACGGTACGAGGGCACGGTTCTATTGGTCACACACGATCACGACCTGATCGACGAAGTGGCAACGCGTTTGTGGGTCTTCCACGAGGGCGAGATCGAGGACTTCCAGGGCCCCTATGCGGAGTGGAAGGGCAAACACAATTAAGCGCGCCGCCGCGAGCAGGAGACCATCACAAGCGCAAGCAATCCGGCCGGCAGTTGGGCTTTGGCGACTGTCATCTTCCCATCGCCGGCATCCAAACTGCTACCCTAAAAACATGAAATTCGGGGTTCTAGTCTTTCCCGGTTCCAACTGCGACCACGACACCTTCCACGTGATCGCCGAGATCGCGCATCGGCCGGTCACTTTTCTCTGGCACGACTCGGAGGATTTGGCCGGAGTGGATGCGGTTCTGGTCCCCGGCGGATTTGCCTACGGCGACTACCTGCGTACGGGCGCCATTGCACGCTTTTCCCCGGTCATGCAATCGGTAAAGAAGTTCGCCGCTGACGGGGGGCTGGTGCTGGGGATCTGCAACGGCTTTCAGATTCTTACGGAGTCTGGTCTGCTGCCGGGTGCGCTGATGCGTAACGCCGGTCTCAAATACATCTGCAAACCAGTGCATCTGCGCGTGGAAACCGTGAACAGCACCTTTACCCACGGTCTGGCCAAAGGCGAGGTTTTGGAGATGCCCATCGGACACATGGAGGGCAATTACTTCTGCACGCCTGAGGTGCTCCACCGCCTGGAGGCCGAAGACCGCATCGCCTTCCGCTACTCCACGCCATCGGGAGAAATCACACCGGAGGCCAATCCCAATGGCTCGCTTAGCAATATCGCCGGCATTTTGAATGAAGGGCGCAATGTCTTGGGGATGATGCCTCATCCTGACCGTTCGAGCGAGGCGCTGCTGGGCTCGGCCGACGGCTGGAAGATCTTTGCGTCGATGGTGAACGCTCTGGCTGCGAACAACAGCGGTTCGCCAATTTCTCCTGCTCAGTCCTTCATTCGCTAAGGTATTTTTTATATTCTCCAGCGCAGAAACCCGTCTCCACGAATCCTGCCTGAGAAAATGCCGCCCGAATGCCAAAAGCTGCTATCGCTCAAAATCTGAGTCCGATGGTGGGATGAGAGCTATTGCCTCTGATTTTGATAGGAACCTTTGCGCCAGCTCCACCTTTGGCAAAGAAGGGGTCTGCCGGCTTGAGAAGCCAGGATTTCCAGCCAGTGACCGTCTGCGAGATTTGGGCGTCGAGGCGGGCGTTGCCGGTGAATTCCAAGGTCTGGTTAGTGATGGAGTAGCTGCCCTGGAGCGCAACTTCGGCCCCGTGTATGCGGTAATTGAGGATCGGGAGAGTGATCTTGCCGTCGTCGAGGGTAAAGTCGCCGCGCATCTCTGAGGGCACGTTGGCTGCGGTGGCGGCGTGCTCGTTTCCGCTCTTGAAAGCGTCGCCTTCCTGCTTGGCCTTTTTCGGGCGCCCTTGGCCGCGGAGGCTGAGTTCGTCCACTTCGCTCTGAATTTTGGGATTGGGAAAATGGATGTCTTGGAGCTGGAAGCTGCCTTTGAGACGAAGGCGGCCAGCAACGTTCCGCGCACCGGGGGGTAGTTCGAAGCGGGTGTGGAAGCTGACCCTGCCTTTCATGAGGGGCTGTGGGCTCTTGTCGGCAAGGTACAGGAGATCCTGGATGTCCCCGCCATCCACAGTGATGCGGAGGCGGATGTCGCGGCCGTGGAAGTTGGGCGAGCGGATGATCTCGCCTTTGGCGAGGATGTGCGTATGGTTGAGCCAGGCATCGATGGGCTCCAGCCGGGTATCGCCGTTCACACCGTCAACGATGGCGTGAAATTTCGTGTTGAGGGCGAGGGAGTGGTTGGCGATGTCGAGGGAGAAATTGGGGGTGGTGGTTTCGCCGTCGACGATGATGTTGTCGAGTTGTCCCTGAAAGGCGCCGTTTGAAGCGAGCATGCCGCCGATACCTTTGATGGTGCTGAGGTCGGCGTTGCGAAAGGAATATTTGCCGCGGACTTTGCTGTCTCCAGGGGAGTGGACATTGAAGGGGCCGAAGTATCCCGAGGAGTCGATGTTGCCGATGGGTTTGGGATTGACCAGGGTGGCGTGGAACTTCATCGGCTGCCCGGCGCCGACGGACCAGAGAAGCAGCTTGTGGATGACAAAGGTGAGCGGGATCTTGTTCGGCTTGTCATTTTCAATGACGAGGATGGCCTGGTCGGCGTCGATCTCGGCGACCTTGATCTTGATGGCGCCTTGCTTGCCCTCGCCAAAAGGAGGCATGTTCGCGCGCTGACCTTTCGGCGGGATGTGAATGGACAGGCCGCTGACCTGGACGTGGTGAACAACTAGAATCGTGCTGAAAAACTGACGCCAGCCCAGGACGCGGAAGGAAAAACTTTTGACCGCGATGAGGGGACCATTGATGGCGAGGTGGTGGGGAAAGATCCTGAGACCGGATCCGGAAACCCGCAAACCGCGGATGAGGGAAACCTGGAACTTGTCGAGTTGGACGCGGCTGTCGAAACGGCTGCTGAGGGTTTCGACCACTTTGGCTTTCAGGATGGGAGCGGCGTGATGGAGGAGGATGCCGCCGCCAATGAGGGCTACGACGATCAAGCAGCCGAGGACGGAGACGATCCAGATCAGAATGCGGTAGAGTCTGCGCCTGGGCAGAAGATCTGCTGACGGCTTTGTGTGTGTGTGCGGGGTACTCTCCGGAGCTGGTTGAGTCACTCGTCCACCTTGAGCGGCAGGGATCTCCACAGACTGGTGATCGCCGATTGAGCCTCTACGACGAGTTAGAGATGAATTCCGGACAGGGGGCTGTACGGACCAGGAGCGAAATTTCGGTGTGTCGAGCAGAAAAAGGGCAATTGGCGAGTGGTCCGCGCTGAGTTCTACAGCCCCAACCCGCCATCGACGACCATAATCTGTCCGGTGATAAAGCTCGGTCCGGCAGCAAAAAAGAGCACCGCCTGGGCCACGTCGTCCACTGTACCGTTGCGGCTCATGGGTGTCTTGCCTGCAAAGCGTTCGGCTTCCTTTTCGTCCCTTGCGGCGTTGTCCTCCAGCTCAATCCATCCCGGCGCCACGCAGTTCACGCTGACGCCGGGCGCAAAGGCCTTAGCCATGGATTGCGTGAGCATGTGCAAGGCCGCCTTGGAAGCGCAGTAGTGTGCGTGGTCGGGCCAACCATGAATTCCTCCGAGCGAGCCGATGTTGACGATCCTTCCCCCCGTCGCGCGCAGATGGGCCAGAACCTCCCGCGCCACCAGGAACGGCCCCCGCGCGTTGGTCTCGAAGACCTCGTCCCATGCCTCCAAGCTCAGGTTCTCGATCCGGGCGAAGGAGAAGAGGGCCGCATTGTTCACGAGCACATCCAAGCGGCCAAAACCGCCGATTGTGGCAGCCACGGCCGCGCGCACTGAGGCCTCCGAGCGCACATCGCATTCCACGGCTAGCGCACGGCAGCCCAAGGCTTCCATCTGTCTTGTGGTCTGCACGGCCGCTTCGCTTGAGTTGCGGTAGGTGATTGCCACATCCGCCCCAGCCCTCGCCAGCGCCAGCGCGATGCCCCGGCCAATGCGCTGCGCGCCCCCGGTTACCAGCGCAGATTTACCGCGAAGAGGGTGGGTTAGCATCGGAAGGTTCCAAGTGCGACCGGAAAGGAGAGCGCAACGCAGCGCCTGGCGCGGCGTTCGCAGCCCTACCTCTGTTGCGTCTGAGACTGGCTGCCACCATTCTCGGCATCCCGCTGGGCCTGACTCGACGAGTTATCCTTAGCCGAGTTGGAAGGCTTGTCCTTTGATGGACTGGAACTCTGGCCCTTAGGCGGATTGACTTGCTTCCCCGCCCCCCCTGAGCCCTGACCGGAGTCCGCCGTGGCGGTGTGATCCTTGTAGGCCGAATACTCCGGCTGCGGAAGTTTCAGCCGGATCTTCATCGCCATCTTCGCCTTGTCAATCTTGTATACGCTTCCGTAAGTCTGATAGCCGTCGGCGATAATCTGCACGAGCACGGTGTCGCCGATGGGAATCACAGTGATCGTCGCCTTGCCGTCCTGGCCGGACTTCGTCTCCATGCCGCCTTGGTCTTTCCCATTTTTGAGGGGGTGAAAGATCACCGCAGCATTGGCAATGGGCGTACCGCTGTCATTACGCAACACAGTGACCGTGATGTTGGCAGTGGGCGGAGGAGCTTTGTACTTGCGGTAACGCCAACTACTGTCGCGAGCACTGGCGGCGAGGCAACTGATCGACAGGGCTATAACCACCCCGAGGACATAAAGACGGCTAGAAAAACGGCTCGACATCGAATCCATTTTAGCCCTTTGCGAGCCGCCGGTGAAGCCTTGCAGATGGCTCGTGTGGTTCTATCATTTCATTCCGTTACCGAAGAGAGAGTGGACGATTGTTCGGCTCAGACCGCAGCTTAATTGCTCCGATGTCAGCCCCCCGGGAGGGCCGCTCGCTTCCCTGAAGCGACCTCAGGCGCGTCGAGAACTCCCTTTGAATCTTTGAGCAACATGCCCCGATCCGCTGCGTAGCCGCCTGCAAGGGCCGATATAGCGTCCTAAAAGAACATAATCTTAGCCGACATAGCTCATATTTTGTCCATACGCCTCTTGACAAATGTGATGAACCTTCCCTATTGTTAGCAATTGGAAGGTAAGATTGCTAGCGACCGGCTACTTAGGCTGCTTGTCGGCGTTAGTGGCGCGTAGGGCGGCTCCCGACCGAGCGCTCCTTGAAGTTTTCTTGATTTCACTCAAAACCCCGCGGCCCGGGCCCAACCCGTACCGCGCGTGAAGGAGAAGAGAAGCAATGGCAGCAACATCCGTAACGACCACGTTCACTCCGCTCCACGACCGCATCCTCGTCCGCCGTCTGGAGGAGGCTGAAACCGTCCGTGGGGGGATCATCATCCCCGACACCGCCAAGGAAAAGCCCCAGGAGGGTGAAGTGATCTCCGTGGGCAAGGGCAAGTCCAACGACGAAGGCAAGGTCTTCCCGCTCGATGTAAAGGCCGGTGATCGCATCCTCTTCGGCAAGTACTCCGGAACCGAGATCAAAATCGACGGCGAGGAGTATCTGATCATGCGCGAGGAAGAAGTGCTCGGCATCATCAAGAAATAGTTGGGCGCGGCGACCAAGTTGCCGGCAATCAGGGGTGAATGAAGCTGCTCTACGATGCATTCACCTCATACACCACACAGAGAACTGGCAACGGATTATTGACCAAAGTTCACTGAACACCGAGATTCTGAGGAGATTTAAGAGATGGCAAAGCAAATTCTGCACGGTGAGGACTCCCGTCAGGCGATTCTGCGCGGCGTGAACACGCTGGCAGACGCCGTCAAGGTGACGCTCGGCCCCAAGGGCCGCAACGTCGTCATCGAGAAGAAGTTCGGCTCCCCCACCATCACCAAGGATGGCGTAACGGTGGCCAAGGAAATCGATCTCAAGGACCCCCTCGAAAATGTAGGCGCGCAGTTGGTGCGCGAAGTGGCCTCCAAGACCAGCGACGTAGCCGGCGACGGCACTACCACGGCCACGGTTCTGGCCCAGGCCATCTTCCGCGAAGGCGCCAAGACGGTTGCCGCTGGCGCCAACCCAACCGCTCTCAAGCGCGGCATTGAGAAGGCCGTCACCGCCGTCATCGGCACACGCGACAAGGACTCCAAGTGGAACCAGGACGGCGCTCTCGGCAAGCTCTCCAAGCCGGTCAATGAGGGCTCCGTGGCCCAGGTGGGCGCCATCTCCGCCAACGGCGACCAGGAGATCGGCGACATCATCGCTGAAGCCGTCAAGGTAGTTGGCAAGGACGGTGTCATCACCATCGAAGAGTCCAAGACCATGCACACCGGGCTGGAGACCGTGGACGGCATGCAGTTCGACCGCGGCTACCTCAGCCCCTACTTCGTCACGGATGCGGAGCGGCTGGAATCGGTTCTGGAAGATCCCTACATCCTGATCTATGAGAAGAAGATCAGCGCCATGAAGGATCTGCTGCCGCTGCTGGAGCAGATCGCCCGTGGCGGCAAGCCACTGCTGATCATCGCCGAGGACGTGGAAGGCGAGGCATTGGCTACGCTGGTGGTGAACAAGCTGCGCGGCACGCTGAACGTGGCCGCCGTTAAGGCTCCCGGCTTCGGCGATCGCCGCAAGGCCATGCTGGGCGACATCGCCATCCTCACCGGCGGCAAAGCCATCACCGAGGACCTCGGCCTGAAACTTGAAGGCATCAAGCTCGAGGATCTGGGCAAGGCCAAGCGCGTCACCATCGACAAGGACAACACCACCATCGTCGATGGCGCCGGCAAGTCCGCGGACATCGAGGGCCGAGTGAAGGAGATCCGCTCGCAGATCGAGAAGACCACCAGCGACTATGACCGCGAAAAGCTCCAGGAGCGGCTGGCCAAGCTGGTCGGCGGCGTGGCCATCATCAAGGTGGGCGCGGCTACCGAGACCGAGCTCAAGGAGAAGAAGGCTCGCGTGGAAGACGCTCTGCACGCCACCCGTGCCGCGGTTGAGGAAGGCATCGTTCCCGGCGGCGGCGTAGCTCTGGTGCGCTGCGTTCCCGCGGTCGAGGCGCTGGTTGGC
>JAJZNH010000291.1 GCA_021811745.1 Acidobacteriota bacterium | reverse complement strand
TGAAGGTCCTGCCACCGTTTACGGTCTTGAACAGCCCCTCCGTGGTTCCCGCATACACGATCTCGCGATTGGCTGGATCCTGCCTGAGAACCCGTGTCCTCCGCGCGGACGAAGGAATCCCCTGTATCTTGCGGAAGCGCAAGCCGGCGCTGTCACTCTTGTAAATTCCGCTGCACGCGCTCAGATAAACAACGCGCGGCATCACCGGATCGACGACGATGGAAAACACGTCGGAGTCTACGATGAGCCCTCTTTTGATACTGCGCCAGCTCTTGCCGGCGTTGAACGTCTTCCAGGGCAGATGCCAGGTGCCGGCATACACGACATTCGGGTCGACCGGATCGACTGCAAGCGACTCAATTTCATGAATTTCGCGGCTTCCCCGCGGACTGATCAGCGTCCAGGTCTTGCCGGAGTCGCCGCTGCGGAACACTCCTTCAAGGGTTCCCGCATACATAATGCGATGATCTGACGGCGCCTGAGTGAAGGCGCGTATCGACTGCCCGTGCAGTCCCGGCACCTCGGTCCAGCTCCGGCCGGCGTTATGGCTTATCCACAGCCCTCCGTCAGCGCTGTCGGCCCTCCAGGCAGCCGCGTAGATCGTGGAGGGATCGCCGGCTTCCACCAAAATGTGGTCGACGATCAGGCCGTCTGTGGAGCCGAGTTTGGCAAGGCGATGCCAGGATGCCCCACTGTCCGTCGATTCGTAGATCCAGCTATTGGTAGTACCCAAATATAGATGGTTAGGCTGGCCGGGAACTACCCCAAATGAGCGCGCGTCGCCGCCTGCCGGGCCCACCACGCTCCACGACGGTTGTGCCGCCAACCGGGGCACAAAAAACACGGCAATAAGGGCACACACCACCAAGGCTGGAATGCCTGGACGCCGTCTATAAGCAGAATTAATCCTAAAACCGCTCATCCAGATAAAAATCCCCCAGATTACATAGAAAGAATAAACAAAAGACGCCGAAAAATCGAAGAGGCCGACCGGCTTTCCGGTCAGCCTCAAAGAACTGCAAGAGGAATCTATGCTCGTGACGATCATCCCCCATCCATCGCTCGGCAATCGGTGAACCGGCGAATCGGATTTCTGCCGGGGCAGTCTCCCTGGACTGCCCCGGCATTCTCTCGCGGGCTTCCAGACCCACCCGCCTTACTTGCTGGTTGACCGGCGCGAACGATGCCGCATCGGCAGCGGATGACGTACCTCCGGCTTGATCGCCGACTCATCCACTGGCGTAGTTCCCGTCACATCCGACGAGAAGTTCGCTCCGGCAGGCACCAGGTAGTTCTCTACCGTCTGGCTATCCGACGTACCCGTTGCCGTGCTGATCCGCGATGCATCGATGCCCTTCTCCGTCACCAGGTAGTCCTTGGCATTCACAGCACGCTGAGCCGCATAGTGCTCCACCTTGATGCGACGCCGCGGGTACTTCTGCGCACGCGCCTCTGCCTTCATCGTCAGGTCGTTCTCCTGTGACGTCTGCTCGCCCACCATCACCGCCTTCGCGTTCGGCTGGTTCTGCAGCGCCAGCGCTACCTGATCCAGGCATGCCTTCGCTTCGTTGTCCACGCGCGTCGGACGACGCTTGTCGGTCGAGAAGCTGATCGAGCACAGCGCCTGCGTGTGCGGCGGCGGCGGCACATACGGAGCCGTGATCGTCACCGTCGTGTTCGCTGTAGCCGTCTGCCCCTTGTCGTCGGTCACCTTACAGGTGATCTCCGTCGGTCCCGTCGGCGCGCCCGTCGACTCGAACGTCGCCGTTGTTCCGCTGCCGCTGATCGTTCCGGCCGATGCCGAGTAGCTGTACGTCAGCGGACGGTTCTGCGGGCTCACGCCTGTCGACGTAATCGTCGCCGTCTCGCCCGGCTTGATCGTGCTCGGGCTCGCCGAACAACTGATCGTCGGCGGCTCAAACTGCTTCACCGTGAACGTCGTCGTGGCTTCCGCCGTCTGCCACGGCTTCACGCCCTCCTTGCCCGGCTTGCCCTGCTTCACCGTGCCGCTCACCGTATACGTCCCGGGAGCCAGATCGTTCGTATCCACCGTCGCCGTCGTATCCTTGCCCGTCACGCCCTTGCCCGAATACGAATAAATCGTGTGCATCTTCGGATTCAGGTTGCCTGCCGTTGCCGATATCGTCACAGGCTGGCCGGGATACACAGTCGTCGGGTTCGCCGCCAAGGACAGCGTCACCGGCGTCGGCGGCACTACCGAACCAATGTGGAACACCACGCCCGCGCTCAAACGTGCCGCGTTAATGTTGGCGCGGCCTCCGTAGACGCCCGGGCCGAAGTCGGCATGCATATACTCGTAATCCGCCTGAAACACCCGAATCGCAAGATGATGATTGAACAGCGGCGTCTCATAATCCATACCGCCGCCTGTGGTAATATCCGGGCCCCAGGTATAAGGATTGAAATCAGGACCACCGACTCGGGCCGCACCTGCCAGTGCATGAACAAATGGCGTAATGTTGCCGGTGGGGAAGCGGAAAATCACGCCGCCGGCGATAGTATCGAAGCCATCGTTATTGCCACGAGTGCCGATGTTGCTTCCGTTTGAACTCTGTGTGCCCCAGTTGTGCTCGGCGAACTCCGCCTGCAGGCCTAAATAGCGATTGAAGAAATAAGCGCCGCTGAAAAGCCCACCCACATTCACGGCGTTGTACGAAAAGGGCTGGATGGTCCCATTAGGTTGTGGAACCTGTACCGTTCCTTTTGGAGCCAGATAGCTATAGCCTGCAAAGATATCCCAACGCGATGGGGAATTTGCGACGGTTTTGCCTGATGGGGTGGACTTGACTTGCGCAGGCAAAAGAGCAGGCAGTGACGCCGCCATTGCTAAGGCAAGTATCCCGCCCACAGACTTCAAAACACGAGCATACATGCTGTTTCCTCCCTGATTGAAGAAGCTTAAAATCCCAGATAAACAGACTTCCTGTGCGCTTGGATCCTTACTCGCAATGCCGACCCCGCACAGAACACGAAGCGTTAATTGTTCTTACAGCACTATTAAACGTACCATAGGTCAATTTCGCCTGAGCACATTTCTTCACAGGGTTGTCTTCTTCGTAACTGCCCACAATATATCGAACGCGCCATTACTTAGGTAACTGATTTTATTACCCGCAAATGGCGACCCCTTACGCTGAGCATCTCAGACTCTGGGCAACACACTTAGACTTCCCCGAAAAGTCACGGCTCCTCATTAGAACAATGATCCGTTTCCGCGCCAAAGAGTTGCTTGGGGACGAAGTGAATTACTGGAACGGTCTCAAAAAGAGGTATGAGTCTTCCGGCGCGGCAGAATCAGGATTGTTCGCAATATCTCCTCAGTGACTCCACTGCAGTTACTTCACCGCAAATACTGATACGCATCCGGCAGTCAGAATGCAGCTCGCGCGAGGATTGATTTCGATGGAACCAAACAGTCTTACGAGACCACGGGAGTTAAAGCAGAAGAGGAAAAGACCTGCTCGGCCCGCAAAAGTTGGCGATCCTGGCCCGGACGGGCTGACCTTTCGCTCGTCGCCGTGTCCAGTTTCCGGCCACGAGCATTCCATATGTTCCTGTGCTGCGAATTGCCTTAACTCATCGAGCACAATTTATGCCACTGCGCGCGCATGGCATCATCCGTTCCAGGGCACCGCCCGCGTGCCGGGTATTGACCTGGGAAAAAACCTGCACCGGCCAATCCCTGCTGAGTCAGTTTCTACCGCAACAGGTCTTCGAGCGCCGTGCTCAGGCTGGTTTTGTCGTCGCGGTACTTCACGATCACGGGTGTATAGAGACTCAGTCCCCATTCCCGTCCCTTACCCTTCGAAACAGCACGCGAACCGGGCACAAGCACCGCATCTTCCGGAATCATCAGCGGCAGCTCATCGGTGGCGCGAAGCACCTCGCCATTTACCAGGTCAAAGACCGGCGTGCCGCGCGTCAGGATCGTACCCGCTGCCAAAACAGACCCCTTCCGCACCACCGTTCCTTCGTAAACGCCGCAATTGCCGCCCACCAGAACATCATCTTCAATCACCACCGGGCTGGCATTCACCGGCTCCAGCACTCCGCCGATCTGCGCCGCGGCACTCAAATGCACGCGCTTGCCGATCTGCGCGCACGAACCCACCAGCGCGTGCGAGTCCACCATCGTGCCCTCGTCCACATACGCGCCGGCGTTGATATACATGGGAGGCATGCACACCACGCCGCGCGCCACATAGCTTCCGGCGCGGATCGAAGACCCGCCGGGAACCACGCGAATGCCATCGTCCACGCAGAAACTGCGCACGGGATATGTGTGCTTGTCGACAAACGCGTGGCCCCAGGCTCGTGACTCTTCCAGCACGCCGAGCCGGAAACCGAGCAGGATACCCTGCTTAACCCAGGCGTTCACGCGCCAGCCGCTTGGCGCGGCAGCATCAGGTGAAGCAGCACGCACCTCGCCTTGTTCCAGCGCTGCGCGCAGCGCAAGAAAGGCCTTCATGGCCATCGGATCGCCAGTAGCGGCCGGCCCGGCCGCAAAACTCCGCTCGATTGTCTCTTGAAGTTCGCTGATCGTCATCGCACTCCGAGTCTATCAATGCGAACAGCGAAACAAAAACACTGCCGGGCAATCAGCCGCGTTGCCGTGCCCCGGTCCAATCCAGAACCACCTTGCCTGCCTGTCCCGAGACCATCGCATCAAAGCCTTTTTGAAACTCGTGATAGGGGAAGCGGTGCGTAATCACCGGCGAAATATCCAGACCCGAATCGAGCATCACGCTCATCTTGTACCAGGTCTCGTACATCTCCCGCCCATAAATTCCCTTGATCGTGAGCATGTTGAAGATCACCTGCCGCCAATCCATCGGTGTCTCAGAAGCTGGGATGCCGAGGATGGCAATCTTGCCGCCATGGCTCATATTGGCGATCATCTCGCGCAGCGCCTGCGGATTGCCTGACATCTCCAGACCCACGTCGAATCCCTCCAGCATGCCCAGCTGCTTCTGGATTTCGCGCAGAGGATGCTCCTTTGGATTCACCGCCAGCGTGGCACCCATCTTGCGCGCCAGTTCCAACCGGAATGGATTCGGGTCCGTCACCACCACGTGCCGCGCACCCGCATGACGCACCACCGGTATGGTCATGATCCCTATCGGCCCAGCTCCGGTGATCAGCACGTCTTCTCCCAGCACCGGGAATGAAAGCGCCGTGTGCACGGCATTGCCGAAGGGGTCGAAGATGGCCGCCACTTCCAGCGGAATGCCGGGATGGTGCCGCCAGATATTGCTCATGGGCAGAGAGACCATCTCCGCAAAGGCGCCGGGCCGGTTCACGCCCACGCCCTGCGTACTGGCGCATAAGTGCCGCCGGCCGGCCAGGCAGTTGCGGCACCGGCCGCAGACCACGTGCCCCTCTCCGCTCACGATGTCGCCGGGGAAGAAATCGTTCACATTAGAACCGACGGCCACCACCTCGCCCACAAACTCGTGCCCGACCGCCATGGGCACCGGAATCGTCTTCTGCGCCCAGTCATCCCACTCGTAGATATGCACATCGGTGCCGCAAATGCCCGTGTAGAGCACTCGCACCAGCACGTCATTGATGCCGATCACCGGCTCGGCAATCTCTTCAAGCCACAGTCCTCGTTCCGCCTTGCTCTTCACCAGCGCCTTCATTGCGCACTCTCCCCGGCCGCCGCTGATTTCCTTCAGTCACGCTGGCCGTCTGAATCAAAGGCACTGCCAGTGTAGCGCCGAAGGCATTATGTGGCCGCCCGCGGCTCGGTCCGTGCGGTCCGGCAGGCGGCGCATTTTACCCGGCACTCGGTTTGGCTCTATACTCGTCTTCCGGAGACTGACCGGCAAACCGGCCTTGAAGAGCGGTGATTTTAGCGGCAAGGAGTACGCATGGCTGCAACTATTTCCCTGCACGATTCTGATCTTGATTTCGACAACGGCACTTTTGATTCTGCCGCCTTTACTTCCCAGGCTCTGTCCGGCTGGCAGTCGCTCGCGGCGATCATCGACCACACGCTGCTCAGGCCGGATGCCACTAGCGAGCAGATTGAAAATCTTTGCGACGAAGCGATCCGTTACCGTTTTGCTTGCGCCATAGTCAATCCCATATGGGTGCCCGTCGCGGTAAGCGTGCTCTCAGGCACCGGCATTCCCGTCGGCACCACCATCGGCTTCCCGCTCGGAGCCTCGCTGGTTTCCACACTGCGCCAGGAAGCCGCTGCCGTCGTCCGGCTGGGCGCGCGGGAGCTGGACATGGTGCTTCCCATCGGGCAGCTCAAGAGCGGCAACTACCATGCCGTGGAGCACACCGTCCACGCCGTGGCGAACATTGCCCATCATCACGGCATCCTGCTCAAAGTGATCCTTGAAACCGGGCTGCTTCGTGTCGACCAAATTCTTCGCGGCGCCGAGATTTCCATCCAGGCCGGCGCGGACTTCATCAAGACCTCCACCGGCTTTGCCCAGGGCGGCGCAACCCCGACCGACGTGGCCTTGCTGCGCGGCGTGGCTGGCGGCCGCTGCGGCGTCAAGGCGGCCGGCGGCATCCGCACAGTCGATACCGTCCGCGCATTGCTCGAAGCCGGCGCCAATCGTATCGGAACCTCAGCGTCGGTCGCGATTGTGCGCGAGTTGGGAGCAGAGTGAAGACAGCTTTCAGCTTTCAGCTATCAGTTGTCAGCGGTTCATCAGGCATCAAGAGTGGCGCACTCTAGAGTTACCGCACTGTCGTAATGGGCAGACGATTCCCTGATCCCCGATAACTGACAACTGATTCCTGACAACTGCTTGTTGCGTTATCATTCCCTTCGACACGCATGACCGCATCTCCACTATCGACGCCCCAGGAACCCGAGCACGAAGGCGATCACCGCTCCGCCGCTCCCGCTTCTCCTGACCCCTCCGGCAAACCCGTCGAGCCGGTCGATCTCGCGTACCTGATGCGGCTCTCCGATGCACTCAACACCACGCTCGACCTCGACACCCTGCTCAAACACACCTCTGAGCTGGTGCGCGCTCTCATTCAATACCGCATCTTCGCAATCTTTCTGCTGAACGACCGCACGCAGGAGCTGCGCGTCAGGTTTGAGATTGGCCACGCCGCCGACGTAAGGCGGATGCGTGTTCCGCTCGGCAAGGGGGTCGTCGGCCAGGTGGCGCGCAGCCGCCAGCCCCTGCTGATCAATGACGTCTCCACCGCCGAGAATTACATCAACGCCAACCCGGATGTGCGCTCCGAACTGGCGGTCCCGCTCATTGGCAAAAACCGCCTGATCGGCGTCATGGATCTCGAAAGCGAAGAGATCGACTACTTCAAGCCCGAACACCTTCGTGTGCTTACCCTTACCGCCTCCCGCATCGCCCAGGCCATTGAGAACGCCCGGCTATACGCCCGCGTCTCCCGCCAGGCGCAAACCCTCGAAGTACTAAACGAGATTTCGATCGAGCTGGCCTCCATCCTCGAGCTCGACAAGCTCTTCGAGCGCGTCGGCCAATTGCTTCGCCGCCTCATCGATTACCAGATGTTCTCGATCATGCTGCTCGATGAGAAGGGCGAAACCCTCATCACCCGCTACGCATGGCGCTTTGGCTACGCCCACGCTCCGCTGCGCCGCATCCCCGTCACCAGCGGCCTTGTGGGCGCCGCCGTGCGCGAATGGCGCCAGATCAATGTCCCTGACGTTCTCAAGGATCCGCGCTACCTGCCCATGAACCCCGAAACCCGCTCGGAACTGATCGTGCCGCTCTTCTATAAGGGACGCATCATCGGCGTACTCGACCTTGAGCACACCCGTCCCGCCTTCTTTAATGAGCAGCACGAGCGCATGCTGGCCACACTGGCCGCACAGGTTGCCATTGCGATTGAAAATGCCCGTCTCTACCAGGCGGTTCGCCGCCAGGAGCGCCAACTGGAGCGCGACGTCGCCATGGCCCGCGAGGTGCAACTGCGCCTGCTGCCGCCCACCGCACCCGTGCATGTTCACGCCGATCTCGCGGTACGCTTTCTTCCCGCGCGCACCATCGGCGGCGACCTCTACGACTTTCTCGACTACGGCCCTGGCCGCACCGCCATCGTGCTCGGCGACGTCAGCGGCAAGGCCGCGCCGGCGGCGCTCTTCGCCGCCCTGGTCAGCGGCATCATGCGTTCCGCCGCCACGCAGAAACCCGAACCCGCCCGCATGCTCGCTCTGCTTAATGACGCGCTGCAGGAGCGCAAGCTCGAATCGCAGTACGTCACCATGCTCTTCGCCTTGTGGAACGACGAAAACCGGACTCTGCAGGTCGCCAACTCCGGCGCCGTCCAGCCTCTCTTCTGCCGTGCCGGCGAGTCGGTCCCAGTGCGCGCCGAGGGTTTCCCGCTTGGCCTGTTTCCCAACGTCGTCTATGAGGCGTTCAACGTCGCCACCCAGCCCGGCGATACGCTCGTCTTCGTCTCCGACGGTATCCTCGACGCGGAAAATGAACAGGAAGAGATGTACGACCAGGAACATCTGTCCAGGCTGCTCTGCAGCCACCGCGACAAGTCCGCACAGGAAATCGCCGAAGCCGTTCTCGCCGACGTCGGCCGCTTTCAGGGCTCCCACGAGCGTTTCGACGACGAGACCATCATTGTGCTGAAAGTACGCTGACCCGGGTCATCCCGCAGCTATCGAGCCTTCTTCGGAATCAGCCTCACCAGTTCCACGCCATGCGCTGGAACCTGCGTTGAGTAGGCCGCGGCGAACAAGCCCAGATCATGCTGCCGCCAAACATCGCGGACCGTCTGCCTGCCGCTTACGCCCACATCGCTCCAGCTCACTGTGATTGCGCGCGGCGCGGCCGTCAGATTGAACAACCCCACTGCCAGGGATCCATCCTCAAGCGGTTTGGCCAGAATGAACTCTTCATCTGTCTTCCGCACAATGCCGGCCTGCTTTCCCAGCGGGTCCTGATCGATGTCGATCACCTCAGCGTTGCACAGGACATTGCGCGTAAAGGCGTCCAGTTTGGTCATGTCGCCTGAGAAGAAGAGCGGCGCCGCCATCAGCGACCACATGGACATGTAGCTGTACTGCTCCTCCGGCGTCAACTGCGTGCGCCGCGCTCCCGCGTTCTTGTGCCGGGCATCGCCCACCGTTCCGATCAAAATGTAGTCCGGGTCATTCCAGCCTCCTGGACCTGCGTACATGCCGTGTTCCGCATTCGCGAAGCCGATCGAGTAGAATCCCGGCAGCGCGTTCCCTTTCGCCAAACCGAGATCTCCCGTGGTGCGCCAGGAATTGCCGCCCACCTGCCGTCCCCACTGCCAAACATCGCCCATGCCGTACTGGCACATGTTCAGGACCAT
>JAJZNH010000230.1 GCA_021811745.1 Acidobacteriota bacterium | reverse complement strand
GCCCGGCACGCTCCAGGTCAAGGTCCCGCTCCAGCACGCGGAGCCCGGCCCGGTCCGTGTTCAGGTCTTTCAATACGGCCTCAACAAGCCCGATCAGCTCTCCATCACCGCCTACGACGCGGCGGCTTCGCTCCAGGGGCTGACGCTCAATGCCGGGGACAGCGAGGCGCTGCTCAAGGGCACGCGCCTGGACGAGGTGGCGCACGCCAGTCTGCACGGCATCGTGCTGACCCCGGCCACGCTCAGGCACGTGGAAGACCTCGACGAGTTGACGATGAACGCCGGCTCCGGCACCGCGGGACTCACACCCGGCGACGGCTACACCGCCGAAGTGGTTCTCAAGGATGGCCGCCGCCTCAAGGCGCCGGTCACGGTGAATCCGCCGCGCCCGCAGTTCATGCTCCTCAGCAAGGGTGTGCAGACGCTGGACGACGATCCGCCCTCGCCCGTCCAGCTCGGCAGTCCCAATGACCTGCCTGTGGATGGCCGGCTGGTCTTCTTCCTCAAGTCGACGCAACCGGATGCCTTTCCGCGCGATGAAAAAGTCGAACTGGCCGCGGCCGACTCCAGCTTCCACACCATGCTTGGGCTCTCCGACGGCAGCCTGCTGCTGGAAGACGCTAAAACCGCCATGGCCAGCGTGAAGCCGCTGGCGCGCTTCGGCTTCTCCGCCTTTGGGCCGGTGCGGGTACGGCCGGTCTCCGCCGGGGGGCAGACCGGGGACTGGCTCCCGCTGGGCACGCTGGTCCGCGTTCCCGGGTTCAAGGAACTGCGCTGCCCCCGCTCCCTCAGCAAACCGTGCGTGCTTTCGGGCACCAATCTCTTCCTGGCGGCTGCATTCGCCGCCACTCCGCAGTTCGACGCGCCGACCGAGGTTCCGCCGGAATTTACCGGCACCGACCTGATCGTGCCGCACCCGGTCAACGGCACGCTCTATGTGAAGCTCCGGGACGATCCCGCGACCGTGCAGACGCTGACGATGCCGGTGACCCCCATCATCCCGGCCGATGCCAGGACCGCGCTGCCGCAGCCTCCGCTGGGAACGCCCGTTCGCACGCCGGCGCCGTCGAGCTCAGCCGCGCCGGAGCCGAATACGCCGGAGCCGAGTACGCCAGAGCCCGCTTCTTCGGACCCATCTACACCTCCCGCCTCGGCGCCGGATAGTTCGCAGCCGCCGGCTTCGTTGGCGGAACCATCCGCGCCGCCAACTGCGGCTTCTGCGCAGGGAAGTTCTGGCAGGAATGCTTTAATTACGATTCCGACCTTATGACATAGTTATTTTCGGCACAGCGGGGATCATTCAAAATCGCTTCATCCAGCGTCCAGAGCTTTCGGCCGGTCAATGCTTTCAGACTCGGAGCGCTATAGACGAACCTCTCGTCATAGCGGCGATAGAGCTGTTCAAAGAATCGCTCGAACCGGAGCGGGCTCTCCTCTTTCGGAAAGCTCTGGGAGATAGTTCCAGCTTTTCCCTTCTCGATCTCGATCAAAGCCAACCCGATCGCTTCATAGCGGCTTATGTCGTTGCGTATACCCCGGCGGCCTGTCAACTCTTCGAGAACCGTTTGGAATCGAATGATCGATTCCACCGTAGCTCCGTTCTCGTCGATGGCAATGTCATTCAAATTAAGCTGTGGGAGTGGTGTATCACCCTCAGCCTCTATGGCGGAGATGGCGGAGCCGGGAAGGCGATTAGCGCGAATTACGAAGAGATAGCCGAAGACCATTGCGGGATAGGTTATATGCAGGTTGGTACATTCCCCGATCGTCTCCTCCATCCGGTTGGTGAGATTCCGGAACGCTTTTGTCATTCCTTTGCACGAAACTGCAAAAACTGGGCCGATTCCCGGCTTCGCGACTACCACGTCTACGTCTTTTGTCTTCAGGCCACCCAAAATGGTCGATTCGACCCCGTTGGCTTTTTCTTTGTCATACCGCAACCATGGCCGACCGTCTCTTTCGAAGGACTCGAACGGTGGCCGGGGCGTAATTTCCTCCGGACGAAACCCACCTTCCAGGACCAACCGAGAGGCAACATACCAGTGCAGTGGCTTAATGTGTTGCTGACCTTGAGTTCCTCCGGTAAACATGGCGAATTCTTTCAGGGCCGCCTGTTCTCCAATCCATTCGCATTTCCGCCCGCGTGTGGGGTCAGTTGCCGTCACTGTAATTTCTCCATTCCCTCATGGTCTGCAAAGCCTCGAGAACCACGGGGGAATTAAGCAACCGCTCTGTTCCCGGGGGGGGCAACAGAATCCGATTGGCCTCTCCAGGTTCAACTTTGAGGACACCGCCCCCGAGCGGATGGCCCTCGAGTTCGCAACTCAATTGGATAAAAGGATTATCCCAATGCTGTGCCAAAGCAGTAACGGAACCTCGGTCCTTCGCTCGGACGCTATGCACTGAATTAGTGCAGGTACAACCTGCCCCGTTTCGAACCAAGCTAGGGCGGCGGCCGGACATATAAGACAGGAAATAATCCGGAATCTGCACATCTGGTACGGAGTACCAGGGCTCTCGGTTACTGCACTTATAGGACTTCCGAGCTTCCCTTGCCTGCTCGGTATCCAAATACACTTGGACTTGTCTCGGCAGGCGCTCATCCTTGCCAAGACGGAGTAATAGCATCGGATCGTCGTCGGCCCACCATTTTTGCACGACCGAGCCTGTCAGCAGCTTTGCTGGAAGGACACGACTGTTGCGAACTGTAGGATGAAGCAGTGAATCGGGGATGCCCAATTTCCGAGCGTCGGATGGACGAAGGTGAAAGAAATCGTTTGCACCGCTGACGTAGCCAATCCCGATTGTTGCAAACTCTCCGAACCGCTGGGAGCGTTCGTGATGGGCCAGTGTCTGATAGAGAATCCTGGCGCCATTCGAGATCAGATACGGCCGGAGGCGTCGATTCCAAAGTGTTTTGCAATCATCGAAGGGGATCCTTATCGATACGGGAGGCGGGGCCGGAGATGGCCTGAACCTTTCTACAATCGAAAAGTCTATATGGCGAGTGTTGCCCCCATAACCGCTCGTGCGGAGCAGCCAACAGTCTTCGGAGAGGGCCGGGAATATCTTTTCCTTAATGGCCACGATGTGGACGGAGCTGAAATGCGATACAAGATATTCCAGCAGCGGCGCTGCATAGGGGGCATGTCCTATCTCTGCTGGAACAACGAAAGCCATCCTTCCGCCCTGCTTAAGCAGGCTCGCCGTTACGGCTAGGAAAGGCGCCCATGAGGAGGCTAGGCCCGAGAACTCCGCGCCTACTGCCTTGCTGAGAGAAAGTGCCTGTTTTCTGGTCTCGCCGTTAAAAGTCTGGTAACGGATGAACGGGGGATTCCCGGCGGCGCACTCGAAGCGCTCTTTTGTGTTGGCGGCCCATTCAAAAAACTCGCCTTCATGAACCAGCGCCCAAGGAGCGAGTGTCCGTGCCTGTTGAGCCGCCTTGGCATCGCGCTCAATACCCACGCTCTTTCGGTGGCCGGCGATGAACTGGCCTTCGCCGCATGAGGGATCCAGCACTCTATCTGCTGAAGACTGAATTATCCAGGAGAGAAGGGAAGAAGTTACGCTTGAGGGCGTGTAGAAAGCGCCGTCGGTTTTCCGATTTCGAACTTGGTTCAATCCTCACCCCAATCGGAACTATGGATCACCCGCCCGGTTAAGAGACTTCGCCCCTTCCAATTGAGAGCTGTTACCGCCTGATGTCATTCGACCGTTGGGCAACACGATTATAGTGAAATTCTTAAGAGAACAAGATCCCTGATTTGCACATCTTCAGAGCAATGGGCCAAATTCCCAAATAGGTTTACCGCCCGGAATGGAACAAGTGGAGCTCACTGCACCTGTCACGGATAGATCCGGTGCAGCGTGCGCGCAAAGGGAATCGTCTCGCGCACGTGCTCCAGGCCGCAGACCCAGCTCACGACGCGCTCGATGCCCATGCCGAAGCCGGAGTGCGGTACGCTGCCGTAGCGGCGCAGATCCAAATACCACTCGAAGGCGGCGCGCGGCAGGTTGTGCCGGTCAATCCGCTGGCTGAGCAGCTCGTAGCTCGACACGCGCTGCGACCCGCCGATCACCTCGCCATATCCCTCCGGCGCCAGCACATCCACGCACAGCGCGTAGCGCGGGTCCTGGGGATCGGGCTCCATGTAGAACGCCTTCACATCGGCCGGGTAGCGGTGCACCATCACTGGCCGGTCGAATTGCGAGCTCAGCCAGGTCTCGTCGGGCGAGCCGAAGTCGTTACCATACTCGAAAGCATTCTCGAGCTCGCCTTTTTTGTGCGCCTCGTTCAGCATCCGCGCGGCCTCGTCGTAGCGCACACGCGGGAATGGCGCCTTTACGGATTCGAGCCTGGTCACATCGCGGCCAATCGTCTGCAGTTCGGGACGGCGGTTTTTGAGCACCGATTGCACAATGTGCGCAAGGCAGTTTTCCGCCAGTTCCAGCAGCCCGTCGAGGTCCATGTAGGCGACCTCCGGCTCCACCATCCAGAACTCGGTGAGGTGACGCCGCGTCTTCGATTTTTCCGCGCGAAACGTAGGCCCGAAGCTGTAGACCTTGCCCAGCGCCAGCGCCGTGGCCTCGGCATAGAGTTGGCCCGACTGCGTGAGATATGCCGGATCGCCGCAGTAATCGACGGGGAAGAGCGTCGAGGTGCCCTCGCACGCGGCCGGCGTCAGCACCGGCGGATCGGTGCGCACAAAGCCGCTGGTGTCGAAGAACTCCGCGGTGGCGCGCATGATCTCCGCGCGGATGCGCAGAATGGCCGCCTGGCGCGGGGTGCGGATCCAAAGGTGCCGGCGCTCCATCAGGAAATCGACGCCGTGCTCCTTGAGGGTGATGGGATACGGATCCGACTCCGGCACGCGCTGCACCACCTGCACGTTCTCGACATCGAGTTCGTAGCCGCCCGGCGCCCGCTTGTCGGCGCGCACCTTGCCGGTGACGATGACGCTCGATTCCTGGGTCAGGTTCTTGAGCGCCTCGAACACTTCCGGCGGCACGCTCTTCACGTGCGCCACGCCCTGGATCAGCCCGGTGCCGTCGCGAAAGATCGGGAACAGCAGCTTGCCGCTCTCGCGCGAGTTGTAGAGCCATCCGCGGATGGTAACCGGCTGGCCGTCGAACCGCCCGATCTGGCCGATGGTGGCGGAAACCGGCTGGGGGGCGGAGTTCCCGGCGGGCGAGGCGGGGGCGGCGGGAGCGTTCTCTTCAGCCATGGGCAGCGGTCTTTCTGTGCGGCGGGCGCGGGCCGCGCCGGACTTCTCAGGATACCGCGCAGAGGCGTGGACTGTGTTCCGCGATTCGCGCCCGGTGGCGGATGGCATCCACGGAACCGGGTCCCACGATCCACGGATGGCGAATCGCACTGCGTCGCGGGTCCGTAATGGTTTTACCTGACAGGAATATTTGTTGATCTGGACAAAACTCCTGGCTCGGCGCATTCTATGAATCAACAGGGAGGAAGAATGGGCGAACCGCTGGAGATCAAGAGCGAAGAAGTGCAAAAGACCCAGGCGAACCCCGAGACAGCCGAGCGGTTCATTGAAGAAAAGCGGATCGGCGATCGAATCCGGCGGCTGCGTCTCAAGAAATCCATGGGGCTGGTCGAACTGGGTAAGCACTCGGGGCTTTCGGCAAGTTTTTTGTCGCAACTCGAAACCGGGCGGGTGGTGCCCACGCTGCGTAACCTGGCGCGCATTGCCATGGTGTTCTCGAAGGACCTCTCGTATTTCTTCGATTCCGAACCGGCGCCGGTCTTCCGCGTGCATCGCCGCAGCGAGCGCGTGCGCATGCCGCAGACCGGCGTGGAGCCGCCAACCTACTACTTTGAGAGCCTGGGCTACCTGGTGCCCGACCGGCACATGGACCCGTACTACGCCGAGTTCCTTCCCCTCGAGGGCAATGCCGAGCCGAAGGCGCATATTCATCCCGGCTTCGAATTTCTGTATGTGCTGCACGGCGAGCTGATGTTGCGTCACGGCGAGCAGGAGTCGCATCTCGAGGCAGGCGACTCGGCGTACTTCGATGCGAGCACCCCACACTCATACCAGTGCGTGGGGCGCAAGCCGGCTGGGTCCATCATCGTAACCATGCACCAGACGACGGGCGCGCAGCCGCAAGGAGTACGCGCCGCGGCGGCGCCCGGCCCGCGGTCGCTTGCGGTGGTGCCCAAGCCCGGCGGAACCGAGCCGGACGCACGGCACGACAACTCGTTCTAAAGCGTCTTCTGCGGCGCGGCTATGGCTGCTGCAGCGCAGCGTCCTCGTCGTAGGTCGGGAAAGGCTCCGGCTCGGAGCTGGTGGGCATCGCGGTCAGCGTCTTCAGGTCGGCCAGCACCTGGGCCCAGCGCCTGGGTTTCCGCTTGGTGGTGAACGGAGCATCCAGGTTTGCGTAATACGCCTGGATGTCGCGCGCGATCCCGGGCGGAATCGGCTGGCGCGGATGGCGCGTGAGCCGGTGCAGCAGGCTTGCGTAAGTCGAATCGGTGAGCGAGTATCCGCCGGGCAGCACCACGCGGCCGGTATCGAGATCGCGGTTGGGCAGCGGATGCAGCGGATCGTGAAGCTCTTGCCGCCGCTCGCGGCGATCGTCCGCCGGCAGCGGCGCCCGGGGCGCCTGTGGCCCCGCATTGTGCCGGGGCGGACCGCCGGCCCTGGCGTGCGGCGGCGTGAAGCGGTGCAAGCTCGCGCGCAGCGCATCGAGCGAGAGCATTACGCTGTGCATGTAGGCGGCCTCGGTCTGCTGCGTCGGCCCTTTCACGTTCACGATCGCAAAGGGCCCCACCTTGGGCAGAACGAACAGCAGGGCGGCCAGCAGATGCGTTTCGATCCCGCTGTGCTTGCGATAGCTTGGCCAGTTGTTCGCCGCCGAAACGGCCGCCACTTCCCGCTCAATCTTCAGCGTGTCGGGGGTATCCAGATCCACGGGCTCGTCGTGGCGATGCAGCACGGTCACCGCGAACGCAATGTGAGGAATCAACGAGCGCACCGCGAATCGATATTCACCCACGTTCAGCCATTTGCTGCCGTGGTAGCCGTCGAAGTCGGCGATGCCGTAGGTCTGGTAGAAGGCCGCGGCCAGTTGTGCCATCGGCACGCGCAAACCGATCCAGCGCCCGAAGCCCAACGGCGCCATCCGGTTATGCGCAAGCTGGTCAATATCGAACGCGAACTCCGTCTGCACGTGCTGGTGCTTGCCTTCGGCAAAGCTCACCACCGGCCCGTAGCGCCGGCGCAGCTTGGGAAACTCCACCGGCACCGAAACGTTCACCGCCTCGGGATGCCCCACCGAGTCGCCGATGTAGTGCGAGAGCGCCCCGACGGCGAAGGCCAGTTCGTCGGCATTGTGCGCATTGCGAAAGAGGCTGACGACAAAATCGCCCGAACGCACGTAATGGGTCAGATCGGAGAAGAGCTGGTCGCCGTACGGGTAATAGCCGATGTCCTGCACGACGCAGCCGCCGTAAGCGTAGGCGTGGGCCTCGCGGAGCTGTGCCGGCGTCAGCCCCGGATACCGCGCCAGCAGCAGCGGCACGATCGAGTCCTGCCACGTGAGGTCGATCAGTTCCTCATGCGTGAGCAGCGAATACGCGCGGGCCTGCGGCTGCAGGAGCAGCAGCAGAATGCAGAGCGGAAGTGCGCATAGGCGATACAAGCGCATGGCGATGACGAACAGCCGGCGCGGCACCCGGAAACCATGCAGGGATGGAGGCCTGTTTGATTAGATGCGCAAATTGGATCGCACGAGGAGCCAGTTGGCTGCCGCAAACTGCCTCCGGATCACGCCCGCATCGTAAACAGCGTGATCTCCGGTGGGCAGTCGAACCGGAACGGCACGCCCACCGTGCCCAAGCCGCGGTTCACGAACAGCCGCATGCGCCCCACCTGGAACCATCCCTCCACATATTTCTGGCCCAGCGTCGGAAGCTGGATGGGCGGAAGGAACGGGAAGCGCACCTGGCCGCCGTGCGTGTGGCCGCTCAGAACAAGGTCCACGGCCTGCCCGGCGGGCTGGCGCGCCACCGCATCGACGTAATCGGGCTCGTGGCAAAGCAGGATCACCGGCTCGTTGCGCTGGTTGCGAATGGCCGCGGGAACCGCCGCCTCGGCATCCGGCTTGCCCATCAGCGCGTCATCCAGGCCCGCCACCCACAGCCGCGCGCCGCCCCGTTCGACCGGCACATATGAATTCCGGAGCAGCGTCATGCGGTTGTCTTTGAGCGCCGTGCCCACCACGCCCTCGCCCACCATCATGTCGTGATTGCCGAAGATCGCATACCGCTGGCGGCACGCGAGGCCGTTGAGAATGTTGGCGCATTGCCACGCCGACTCCTCGGCGAATTTCTTCGGCGCCAGTTGATGAGTCACAAAATCGCCGGTCAGGAAGACCGCGTCGGGCTGGAGCCGATTGATCCGCTCCACCGCGTCGCGCACGAAAAACGGCTCTGTGAACTCGTCGATGTGGATATCGCTGAGCTGAGCGAGGCGGTACCCCTCGAACTCAGGGGCAAGCCCAGGCAGATGAAGGTCATAATGGCTGATTTCGAGCTGGTGCCGCTCGATTTCGCCCGCATACACGGCCAGGCCTGCGGCCCCGCATGCCCCGGCTTTCAGGAATCCGCGGCGGGTAAGCTGTCTGGGTGGGGAAGTGGTGGTCAGGGTGCCCATTGTCATTATCGTACTTGTTTAGATGCACGCCGTCTGTTCCTGACAGGGTTGCCGGCGGCGGGGCGGCTCAATCCGGCAGCGCCCTGAAATACTCCGCAACCTCGCGCCAGTTGTTCACGCGAAGAAAGCCTGTTTCCTCCAGGTTGTGCGGGGCGGTGTAGAGCAGGCCCTGGCCAGCGAACTGGAGCAGATTCTTGGGCAGATCGTCCACCAGAAAGTCCGCACGCAGGATCGACTTGCTGCCGCAAAAAACGTAATGCGTGGGCGGGATAAAGCCGAAGTGCCGCTGCAGCCAGCGATACTTGGGCCCCAGCGAGTTGGGCACCGCCATTGCCTGGGTGGCGATAAAGATCTCGAACCGCGCCGAGAGCTCCCGCAGCACTTCCTGGGCGCCCGGCATCAGCGGCAGGTCTTCAAAGAAATCCTCGGCATCCAAAAAGGCGCGCAACTGCTGCTGACGGTCGAGCGGTGTGCCCGCCCAGATGCCTCGGCCGGCCAGGTCCCCGGGCGTGATCTCTTCCTCGAAGTGCTGGTTGTAGCGGCGCAGGTGCTCGGCCAGGGTATCGGCCATCACCTCGTCCATGTCCACGCAGATACGCCGCACCGGCTCTTTCTCCTGAAAATGGCGTTCAGGAAAAGCCTACCAGTCAGGGGGAGACGATCCA
>JAJZNH010000832.1 GCA_021811745.1 Acidobacteriota bacterium | reverse complement strand
TGCCGCTACCGCCAGCACCAGGCCAAGAACCGTGAGCGCAAAGGTCGTCACCATGCCCGCCAGACACAGCGTGATCCCGAAGGCCAGCACCATCGGCCAGGCTGTCGGCTCGGGCAGATGCACAATTTTTGTGCGTTCCGTTGTGCTCGATCTTGTTTGCGTCTCCTGCACTGTGCCCTCCTATCGTCCCAGCACGTACACCACGGTGAAGACGACCACCCAAACCGCGTCCACGAAGTGCCAGTAATATGACAGCGCGTCCAGCCGGTGCGCATGATGACTCTCCAGCTTGCCCGTGATGCCGAAGGCCAGCGCCACGCAAAGCATCACAAGCCCGACCAGAACGTGCGATGCGTGCAGCCCAACCAGCGAGTAGAACGTCGTCCCGAACAGGTTGGTACGAATCGTCAGGCCATCGTGATAGATAAGCTCATGCCACTCCAGGCCGGTATTGGTAAGGAAGATGCCGCCCAGCAACACTGTCGCCGCCAGCCACAGCGTGCTCAGACGTGTCTTCCCCTTGTCGAGGGCGGTCACGGCAAAGTGCACGGTAAGACTGCTCGACAGCAGGCACACCGTGGCGAAGATCGGCAGCCGCAGCACCTGCGCCGGCGTCGGACCGCTCAGGCTCTTGCCCATGTAAAAGATGTAGGCGACGACGAAGATGGTGAAGATCGCCGATTCGGCAATGATGAGGCAGATCATCCCCATCTTGCCCTTATCCGGCAATCGCCACTCTTCCATTGCATCAATCGGAATTGCTGTCTCTGTGCTCATGGTTTTCGTCTACTCGTAATTCGAATCCGGATCGTTCGGATGCTTGATGTCCCACAGCGGCCGGCGGCTGTACACCACCGGCTCCTCAGCGTAGTTGTAAACGGGGGGCGGGGAAGAGGTCGTCCATTCGAGCGTCCAGGCATCCCACGGATCCGGCCCGGCGATCTCGCCCTTGCGATAAGAGCGGATCATGTTCCACACAAAGCAGAGGATGCCTGCCACCTGGAAGATCGCTCCGATGCTCACAATCATGTTCCACGGGCCCCAGCCGCGGTTGGCCTGGTAGGTGTAAATGCGCCGCGGCATCCCCAGCAACCCCGGTACATGCATGAAGTCGAAGGTGAGATGAAAGCCGATGAAGAACAGCCAGAAGTGCCACTTGCCCAGCCGCTCGCTGAGCATCCGCCCCGTCATCTTCGGGTACCAGTAGTAGAACGCAGCGAAGATCATCACCAGGATGGCGCCTACCAGCACATAGTGGAAGTGAGCCACCACAAAGTAGGAGTTCCCAAGCTGCCAGTCGAAGGGCGAGACGGAGAGCATGATCCCGGTCAGGCCTGCGACCAGAAACTGGAAGAGAAATGCAGCCGAGAACATCATCGGCGTCGCAAAGTGAATCTTGCCGCCCCAGATCGTGGCCAGCCAGTTGAAGATCTTAATGCCCGTCGGTACGGCAACCAGCATCGTCGAGAGCGCGAAGAAGGTGTTGCCTGCCGGGCCCATTCCCACCGTGAACATGTGGTGTGCCCACACGCCCAGGCTGATGAATCCGATCCCCACCGTCGCCGCCACCATCGCCGGGTAGCCGAAGATCGCCTTGCGGGAGAAGACCGGGATGATCTCATTGGCAAAGCCAAACGCGGGCAACACGAGGATGTAGACCTCCGGATGGCCGAAGATCCAGAAGAAGTGCATCCAAAGAACCGCCGACCCGCCCGCCTGCACATCGAAGAAGTGCGATCCCAGGAAACGGTCCAGCAGCAGCATGAGCTGCGCCGCCGTCAGCGGCCCCAGCGCGATGAAGACCATGCCCGACGTGACCAGGTAAAGCCACGCCAGCAGCGGCAGCCGGCTCATCGTCATTCCCTTGCAGCGCATCGAGATGGTTGTCACCACCAGGTTCAGAGCCGTGCCCACGCTGCCGATGCCGCTCAGAAAGATGCCCAGAATCCAGTAGTCCGTGTTGTGCCCGGGCGAAAACAGTTTGGCCGTCAGCGGAGCGTAGGCGAACCAGCCCACATCGGGCGCCGTGCCCATTCCATACAATCCGTCGCCGCCGATAAAGCTGTAGTAAAGCAGCAGCCCGCCGAATGCCGAAATCCAGAAGCTGAATGCGTTCAGCCGCGGAAACGCCATGTCCCGCGCGCCGATCATCAGCGGCACAAGGTAGTTGCCAAAGCCGAACAGAATCGGCATGCCCACAAAGAACACCATCGTGGTGCCGTGCATGGTGAACATGCGGTTGAAGACTTCCGGCGACAGGAAGTGATTATTGGGCACGGCAAGCTGGATGCGCATCAGCAGCGCCTCGCAGCCGGCAATCACCAGGAATATCAGCGCATAGACGATATACATGATCCCGATGCGCTTGTGATCCACGGTCGTGATCCAATCGTGCGCTATCTCGAGCCACAACTTCTTTGTGGCAGGTGGCGCCGGTTGCTCAGCGTGGGCTATTGCCGTGGGTGTCATCCGTCTCTCCTTTCCGTGCCGGAGTTCTGAGTGATGCTTTCTTGACTCCGGGTGGGCACAGAATCACGCGGTCAAAGACTTAGCGCAGCGAGGCCATGTAGGCCGTGACCGCATCCAGGTCGTGGGCGTCCAGATTCATCTTGGGCATCATGCAGCCCGGTTTAATTGCGTTGGGATCGTCGATCCATTTCCTCAGGTTCTCCGGCGTGTTCCTGATCATGCCGGAACCGATCGTATCCCGGCTGGCCAGGTGCGTCAGATCGGGGCCGAACGTTCCATGCGCGTCGGTTCCCCTGACCGTGTGGCAGCTGATGCAGGCCGTATGCTCGAAGATCTGCCTGCCTTCGGCCACTGCGGGATCATTCACCGCTGGCCGCTGCTGGTCTGCAATCCATTTCTTGAACTGCTCCGGCGTATCCACGTAGACGCGGATCAGCATCATCGCGTGCTCCACGCCGCAATATTGCGCGCACTGGCCCAGGTAGAGGCCCGGCTTGTGCGGGTCCATCCACATCACGTTTACCTTGTTGGGAATCAAGTCCATCTTCCCGGCCAGCTTCGGCACCCAGAAGCTGTGATCCACATCGGCCGAAGACATGGTCAGATAGGTGGGCAGGGGCTTGGCCGGATTGCTGACCGGAATATGCAACTCGTTGGCCGTCACAATTCCCAGTTTCGGATACCGGTACTCCCACCAGAATTGATGCCCGATGACGACTACGTCCATCGCGTCTGCGGGCTTGCGCGCGCGCTCCGTGACCGCAATGATGCGCGCGGTGGTCAGAAAGAGGATAACCACGATCAGAAAGGGAATCACGGTCCACGAAAGCTCGATCTGCTGGCTGCCGTAGAGCTGTGCCGGTTCCATCTCGGAGTCGCCCTTGCGATGACGGAAATGGATCAATGCATACGCGAGGAGCCCGGCAACAATTAGAAAGATGGCAAACGTTATGGAAATCACGAAGACCGAGAGGCCGTAGATCGAGTGCGCCGGCGTCGCCTCCGGGGAAAAGATGCTGGTCGGCCCGCTGCTCAGAAAAGGAATGCGGTGGAAAAGACGCATGGGCCATGGATCGCGTGTGGTTGCTATTTGCATGCTCAGGACGTCGCCAAGGCTCATCAGGCTCTCCTGTGGGTTCTAACAGTGGACTTGCCACGCCGGGTGTTGGGTTGACGGGTTGAAAAGATGTGCAGCGTTCATCAAGCCCGACATTTGGCGCCAAGCTGCCAGCTGAGTTGCGGCTGGGCGGAATTTCTGCCAAGCCGCAACTCTACGCGGTCTGGCGGAGAAACCACTCGGTGTATTGTCGTACTGAAACCCGTGGGGAACGCGGCTGAACGCTGCGGCCAGTTTGAGTATAACAAGTTCACCGCCAACAGCGAAAATGCCCGGAATCGCCTGAAGATGTCCTGCCGTAGTTCCGATCCGGCCGTGCCGCCAGGATAGTCCTGCGGTTGCGCCCGGAACGGACAGCAGCGCCGCTCACTCAGACGCGCCACGTATCGGCGCGCCAGTCTTTGATGCGCTCCTTGATCTGCTTGCGGTTCAGATTGTCTTCGAGGGCATGCTTGGCAAGCTCCACGACTTCGTCGTCAGCGGCAAAGCGCAGCCCGATCAACTGATCCTCGGTCAGGCGATAGATTTGCGCGTGCCACTCCTCCGGCGCCAGCGCCTGCAGGCGGAGACGTTCTTCGAGGCGGATTACGCGGTCCTGCACCTTGAGCGGGTACTGGCGCACCCTTAAAACCAAGATGAAGACAGCGAGCGACAGGACCACCAGCCATGCCGAGTAAAAGCACGGATGGTGTACCACGTAAACGATGGAGACGACGAGATTGACGACCAGAACAAGAAAGAGGACCACATGGAACGGCGGATCGAGCCGTGCGTGGTTTTTCAGGTTCTGCGGAACTGATTCACTCATGCGTAGCCGTGATTTCTTCCAGGCCGGGATGATAGGGCGCCGTGGTCTCTGAATCCGCAGAGTCACCGGTGGCAGCGCCGGGGACCTGGAGCCCCGCGCTGCGGGGATTTTCCTCGTCTGCCGGGGGGGCTGTCAATGCCGAAAGATTGCCGGGCTCCAGGATCGGGGGATCTTTGGGAAGTAAATGATGGCGTCCACGCGCCAGGTAGTCCACGCACATCCCGCCGAATACGTAGGGATTCACCAGGGTAATCGGAACAGCGTAGGCCGTCGTGACGAACGACTCGGAGATGTTCTTGTTGGAATGGCTGTTGTGCCGGTAACCGGGTATCTGCGAAATCTCAAAGACCGTCAGGTGGATTTCGGGGTGCTTGCGCGCATAGCGCACCAGCTTATATGCGATTTGCTTCGGCGTGGTCACGCCGGCGTCGGGAAAGATGCTGCGCCCGAACGTGCGCGGGAAACAGATATTGAGGATGACGCGTGCGAAATCTGCGCAGTTATTGAAGAGCAGGTGAAAGTGCGAGCGATTCGGCGCGGAGTTCAATCGCTCAATGATGGCATCATCCTGCGCGGGAGTGGTGTTGAAGCGAAAGGCATAGATGCGCCGCTCATAGGAAGCGCCGATCAGTTCCGTCCACCCTCCGCGCACCAGGTTGCCCGGAGACAAGTGCGGACCAAGGGCTTCGAGATGAGTCTCGCGATAGCGGTTGCGCATCCGCCTTACCATCTCGTGGTCCACATGATCAGGCACATCGGAGGCATGTTCCACCGAATAGAGATAGGGGATCAGCGGAATTGCGATCCAGTCGTAGCCATTAATCCCCTGATAGCGTGAGATGACTGAGCCCAGCTCCCCCGGATGGCAATGGCGTAGTTTTACCGGCGTCTCGGCGCAGATGTTTTCAAAATAGAGGGCATTGTGTCCGGTGGGATTTAAGGCGCCAAAAAAGCCGTAAGGCTCTTCCATGAGCAGGGCCGCCTGCGCGTGGCAAAGGGGGCAGATCAGCCCAAGGAGCGCCATAACAAAGAAAGTAAATGCATCGATGCGTGTTTTGCGCAGCAAAAGCATCGGACCTCTTTGGTGAAATTTCTGGACTCTCGTCCATTATGCGCCAAGGCAGGTCATGAACAGCATTTTTTTGATGCAAATGTGGCACGCGCAGCGAAGGGTTTACTTTTAAGCATTGATCCTCATTGCTTCCGCATGCTCACTTGCACTCCTGTATTTTTGACACCAACGCGGCGAAAATGTTGCTCTACACAACTGCCCAAAAGACAGGCAACGCGGCCTCTGATGCCGGCATCGGGGGTGGGGAAGAGGCTGTTGGCGATTTCGAATGGTCCTTCATTGTGGCACGGAAGGGTATTCTCTTGATGCGGCAACCCAGGCGGCCGTTCTGTCATCGGGCTAAGGCAATTGCCGAGCTGCACAAGCGAATAAACGGGCTGCGGAAAACTCTGCTCGCGTCGGGTTTTCCGCATCCTGTCTGGTCCTGAAAAATGCATTTCGGAAATCCCCCCCGAAATGAGGCATTTTTCCGCGGCCCCTTAACCCGAAACGCGCGAGTAGCGGATGACATCTACGGTCGAGGCGGCTACCAGACCTTCCTCGACCACGGTGTCGAGGAAGGGAATCAACCTGGCAATCCGCGCTTCGGTGTCGATGATGCTCACCTGGATGGGCGCGTCCTTGCTGAGCCGCCAATGGCTGGCGTGACGGATGCGGCTGGCGGTGCCGAAGCCTTCAATGCCACGATAGACGATCGCTTCCGCGATGCCCAGTTCGAGGCATTTTGCCAGAATGACTTCATGCAGCGGCTTGCCCTGCCATCTGTCGTCTTCGCCAAAATGGATGCGCAACATGCGTGCGGGAAATTCCTGCTTCATGGCATCGCCTCCATCTATTTGGATACGCTGCCGGTTTCGGCCGTGGCCGTGCCTGCTTCAACATCGGGCGCCCGGTAAGCGTATTTAATGATGTCCACGTCAGAGAAAACCACTAATCCTTCCTCAACCATCTGATCGACGAGAGGCAGAAAAGCGCGCAGCTTTTCTTCGGTGTCAATGGCGCAAAGCATGATGGAGCCATGGTGCGAGGCGACGAGCGGCTTGTCCTTGTGCATGCGCCGGTGCGCGCCGTAGCCCAGAATGCCGCGAAAGACCGTCACTCCGGCCAGATCGTTGGCGCGCATGGCCATCACCAGTGCTTCGTGCAGCGGCCTATCTTTCCACCGATCCTCTTCGCTGATGTAGATGCGCATGATCCTGGCCTTGCCCTCGATCTTGCGATGAGCAAGCGCCGCCTCGGGCGCTTTGGCGGGTTTGGAAAGCTGGGTGGGTTTGGCGACGGTGGTTTCCTGTAACTCGATCATCCCTGTGCCGGCCAGTTCCTCCAGCTTGCCGAGGATTGCGTCAATCTTCTCCCGCGTTTCTACGAATTCGATCTTGATCGGCAGACGATCGGAGATTTCAACGGAGCTCAGGGAGTGCATGTGGTGGTCGGCGCCGAAGCCAGCCACACCTCTGAAGACGGTGGCGCCGGCGATGCCGCGATAAAAGAGGAAGTCGAGAATGCTGGAATAGACGGGAATGCCGTGGCGGGTTGCTCCCTCGTTCAGGTAGATGGACACCTTGATCGCTTTGCCTGCGTGCAACATGTCGCCTCCCATGCGTGCGCGGCCGGCGCTTTCCTGCACCGGCCTTTCAAAGGAAAATTGAAGCACCGATGCGCCGGAAGTGCAAGCTGCCCCCTTGCGGGAGATCCAGCGTAGGCTACCTTAAATCCTGGCTCTTATGCGTTGCAGCCGGGCATGACTTTAGTCGTTCCGGAAAGCCGAAATCTTGAGAATTAGGGCTTCAGCTCCTGCCGCGTTTTACTCCAATGTCCATCGGGTAATGTCGCAAATTTGTGGCGGACCACACTAGCTTCTCCATGAACCCCCATCGGAATGATCCAGCCCAGCCCATTCCGTTTGCGTTCAGGAGCCTTTCTTTGCGGCGCCCTCGCGCAACAGAAAATCGAAGTCGCAGCCCTGATCGGCCTGCAGAACGCTCTCCTCATAGAGCCTGGCGTAGCCGCGCGTCGCCATCTTGCGGTGCGACGGCAAATTCTTCCATGCGGTGAGTCGCCTTTGCATCTCCGCCTCGTCGATCAGCAGTTCAATGCGGCGCGCCTCCACGTCCAGTTCGATCCGGTCGCCATTCCGCACGATGGCCAGCGGGCCGCCGGCCGCCGCTTCCGGCGCAATGTGGAGCACAATCGTGCCGAAGGCCGTGCCGCTCATGCGCGCGTCCGAGATGCGCACCATGTCTTTCACGCCCGCTCTCGCCAGCTTCATCGGAATCGGCAGATAGCCCGCCTCGGGCATGCCCGGCGCACCCTTTGGACCGGCGTTGCGCATCACCAGAATGTCGTCAGCGCGCACGTCAAGATCCGGCGAATCGATGCGCGCGGTCATGTCTTCGACCGACTCAAAGACCACCGCCCGCCCGGTGTGCCGCATCAGCTCCGGCGAGGCCGCCGATTGCTTGATCAGCGCCCCGCGCGGCGCCAGATTCCCATGCAGCACCGCCATCGCGCCTTCCTTCTTCAGCGGCGCGGCCAGGGTCCGAATCACGTCCTGCCCGGGTGACACTTCAGCCCGTGCAATCGCGTCGCCGATGGTGCCGCCCCCGACGCAGGGCGCGCTGAGGTCGAGAAAATCCGCCAGCTCGCGCATCAGCGCCGGCATGCCGCCCGCGTGGTGAAAGTGCTCCATGTAATGCGAACCCGAGGGCTTCATATTCACCAGCACCGGAACCTCGCGTCCCAGCCGGTCAAATTCCTCCATATCCACGGAGACGCCCGCGCGTCCTGCCATGGCGATCAGGTGAATCAAGCCGTTGGTCGACCCGCCAATCGCCTGCATCACAACCATGGCGTTGCGTACGGATGACGCGGTGATGAGCTGGCTCGGCCGCGGCTCTCCGCTCACGGCCATCTCGGCGGCGCGTTTGCCGCTGGCCTCAGCCACGCGGCGTCGATCAGCGTGGACCGCTGGCACCGCCGCGCTCATCGGCAGCGAAAGCCCCATCGCTTCCAGCATGCAGGCCATGGTGCTCGCCGTGCCCATCACCATGCAGGTGCCCACTGACGGCGCCAGGCGGCCGCCGATCACCGCCATCTCGTCCTCGTCTTTCCTGCCGGCGCGGAACTGGCTCCATAAGCGGCGGCAATCCGTGCATGCGCCCAGCACCTCGCCGCGATGATGGCCCACGACCATCGGTCCCGTAGGAACCACTACCGTCGGCAGATCCACGCTGGCCGCCGCCATCACCTGCGCCGGCAACGTCTTGTCGCAGCCGCCGATCACCACCACCGCATCCATCGGCTGCGCGCGGATCATCTCTTCGGTGTCCATCGCCATAAGGTTGCGCAAAAACATCGAGGTCGGATGCGCAAAGCTCTCGTGGATCGAGATCGTCGGAAACGCCATCGGCAGGGCGCCAGCCAGCATCACGCCGCGCTTCACGCTTTCAATCAGTTCCGGCACGTTGCCCTGGCAGGGATTGTAGTCACTGAACGTATTGGTAATGCCGACAATGGGGCGGTCAAGCGCATCGTCGGAATAGCCCATGGCCTTAATAAAAGCCTTACGGTGAAAAAGCGAAAATTCATCATCGCCATAGTTGGTCAGGCTCTTGTTCATGCCCTTGTTCTTGCCCACTGTCATCGCACTTCTCCTCAGGATGGTCCCGCGGCAATGGCGCTGCTCAATCACCGCCTTCTTCCAATGTAAGCGTCTTCCCCGGCCTGCGAGCCTGCCGAAAGAATCCCCTACACATCTTTTTTCACCGAACCCGCGGCCGCCTCCACGCGCACTTTGGCAATGCGCCGCCCGTCCATCTCGGTAACCGTAAGGCGCCGCCCATCATACTCCACCCATTCGCCCGCATCCAGAAGATGGCCGAAGCGGACA
>JAJZNH010000488.1 GCA_021811745.1 Acidobacteriota bacterium | reverse complement strand
CTTCTACCGGCTCAATGTCATCGTCGTCGAGCTGCCTCCCCTGCGCGCCCGCCGCGAGGACATCCCTTTGCTCGCCCAGCATTTCCTTGAACTTTACGCGAGCGAGAATGGCCTGGCGCTGCGCAAGCTTTCGGCCGATGCGCTGCGCGCGCTGATGGACTACGATTGGCCGGGCAATGTGCGCGAACTGGAAAACGCCATTGAGCGCGGTGTCGTTCTTTCTTCAGGGCCGGTCATCGGCTCCGAGCTCTTGCCCGGCCACATCACCGGCCGCAGCTTCCAGGATGTGCTTTTGGAACACAATCCCAACTCCTCGCTCTTCGACATCACGGAGATGTTCGAGCGGCGCATCATCATCGAGAAACTGGAGCGATGCAACTGGAACCAGACCGATGCCGCCGAGCAGTTCCATATCCCGCTCTCGACGCTCAACCAGAAGATCAAGCGCTTAAACATCGAGATCCGCAAAAAGGGCAGGGAATAGGGAATAGCCAGTCAGCTGGCCCAGCACTAAATGTCGTCGTTCCTGCATCGCAGCCGTGGTTGAACATACCGCTCCGATACGTCGCGCAACGATTATTTCAGGGCTGCACTTTCACCGATGCTTCTTCGCCGTTGTAGTGGACGGTCTGATCGGGCATGGCCGTCACTCCTTCACCCGCGCCATGACCATTCCGGACGAGCACAACGTGAAACTGCATGGCTGTGGGCATACCGGGATAGGAGCCCTGGCGCGCGCCAATCGTCAGCGTCGAGGTCGAGTTATCCCAGCGGATGTGTATGATGGAGTGCTCACCCTTCTGGTAGGCGTATCCGTCGCCCGAGTCCTGGTAAAGGTCGAAAGATCCATTGGCGCCGGGATAGATCCGCAGCTCGATCGGTCCTGCTGGATCCTGCTCGGCGTATTGAATCTCCGGTCCCATGGGGATGATCGATCCCGCGCGCACAAAAAGCGGAATGCGGTCGAGTGGCGCATCCGCGTCGAGCTTTCGTTCGCCCTTCATCGCTTGGCCGCTCCAGAAGTTGTACCAGACGGGGCTTTGCGGCAGGTAGACCTCGCGGCTGGTTGCGTCTTGCTCCAGGACCGGAGCAACCAAGAGCGCTGGACCGAACATGAACTGGTCGCCGATGTTCCATGTCCGGGGATCGGAGCGGAAGTCCATCACCAGCGGCCGCATGATGGTGTAGTCGTCGTTGGTCACCTTCCAGGCCAGCGAGTAAATGTAGGGCATCAGTCGATAGCGCAGCTTGTCGTACTTCACCAGGATCGATTCGACCTTTGGATAAGTCCAGAACTCGTTCGCCGGGCGGTGTCCGTGGCTGCGGAAGATGGGACAAAACGTGCCATATTCGAGCCAGCGGGCGTAGAGTTGCTGATAGCCGGGAGCTTGAATGCGGCCCGCGATGGCCGGCCAGTAGCCGCCGATATCGGTGGTCCAATAAGGATAGCCGGAGAGCATGAAGTTGAGACCGGCGCGCACCTGGTGTTGCAGGCCCCACCAGGTGCTGTACACGTCACCGGACCAGACCGCCGCGCCCACGCGCTGCTGGCCGATAAAAGCCGAGCGGGTGAGTAAGAAGACGCGCTTGCTCTGGGTCGTAGCCTTCCAGTGATCCTGCACGCCGAGCGTGTGCATGAAGGGGAAGATATTCGTGTATTCGGCGCCGGGACCGATGTAGAGGGGCTTGCTCTTCAAGATGGCGTCGCCGCCGTGCGGCCAGTATTCCTCCGGTTCGGCGCTGTCGAGCCAGAAAGCGTCCCACCCTTGGGCGAACAGGGGACCAACCAGATTCTTCCAGTAAAAATCGCGTGCTGCGGGGTTAGTGGGGTCATAGACGTGCGTGCCGGGTATGTCCCAGTGATGCGCGACCATGATCTTGTAGTCTTCCGCCTCCGGACTCATCAAGCCCCAGACGGAGATCATGGCGTGAACGTGCATCTGGTGGAGCTTTTTGAGGCTGGCGGGAACGTCGTGATAATTGGAGTTGAAGATGGGATCGCCCTCGTGCTTCCACCAGAACCAGTCCTGCACCATCACGTCCAGTGGGATGCGATCGGCGCGGTAGCGGCTGGCGATGCTGATGATCTGGTTGAGCGAGGTGTAACGATCCTTCGACTGGAAGTAACCGTAGGCCCATTGGGGCAGCATGGGCGTGTGGCCGGTCATGTCGCGGTATTGATGCAAGATGCTGTCGAAACCGGGGCCATAGATGAAGTAATAGTCGATGGAGCGGCACGCCAGCGATCGGAAGGCGAGAACCAGCGGAAAGCGATTGTCAACGTAGGTGAGCGAGGCGGTGTTCCAGAGGATGGCGTAGCCTTTGGTGGAGAGCAGCAGCGGGATGGCGGAGTCGGTATTGTTCTGCGCCAGTTCGACGGTGGCGCCGCGATAGTTGAACAGGCCGCTTTGATGCTGGCCGAGGCCATACATGGCTTCCGTGGCGTCGGGAGAGAAGCGGTCGGTCACGTGATAATAGGTCTTGCCGTTGATCTCTTCCGGCCGGTAGGTGCGAGGAACCGCGTCGCCTTCGCCGATCAACCGCGTGCCATCCGCCTTCTCAAAGACCGCGTTGCCGGCCCGGAGCGAGAACTCCACGCGCAGCGATGCGGTCGTCAGCGACGCCGTCCTTCCATCGTTTGCGTACTGAAACTTTGCGCCAGGGCACGACTGCGACGGAGCGAGCATCCAGGGCTTGGGAGAGGTGTCCGGCACTCCATCTGGGGTCGTGACAACGTGAATGACCGAATCGGTACAGACGGTGATATCGACGGTCTCGCGGCCAACGGTAGCATGAAGCCCGCTTGCGGTTTGCTGCGCGGCGATCGGAGGCACGAGTGGACGCGCTTGACCCGGGATCTGCGCATAGCCAGATCCGGCTGCAAACGCGCCCATCGCGATCAAGGTGAAGAGTCCTCTACGAGTGAATCCCGCATGGGATGGATGATTTCCATTCATAGTTAAAGCCGCTCCAGCGTTCCTGGAAAAATACCGTATTCCGGCCTGCGCCATTTTATCGGTGCAGCGCCGCTCATCGATAAAAGGTGTCAGGAAGAACCGTGGGCAAAGATTGTCACTTCAACGGATATCGCCTTGCGTTACCCGCATGGCTCAAGAGCTTTGAGTCTTTGGCAGACAACACTCTTTGACCGTTTGATGCTGAATGCCAGGAGGTGCCGGGACGCCTCCTGGCATGATTCGAAGTCTGGGAGCCACAAAGCCTCGTAACGGTTTCATGCCTTCAGCGCCCTAAGCCACGGACCTCGGGTCAACCTTCCAAACGCGCTTGACTCCAGGGTCTGCCAGTGGGCCGGGCGCTCTGGTTTCTCCTGTCAACCTGCCCAGGATGTCATGGTCAATGTGATCGTATACGGTTACCTTGGGGAACGGCTGGCTGCTGCTTAACGTCAGCTCCAGGCGGTCAGGATCAAAGTCGATTTCCATTTCGCCCATCGCTCCGTTAATATCCCAGCCGTATGTCTTGCGCCAGGACGCCAAGTCCAGCCATTGCTTTTGGTCGCCCGTGAAGAGCCCCAGAAAGTTGTTTGGCATCGAGACATAAAGGTTCCCGTCGTCCTGGTTATTCTGGTTCAGGAAGACGATGGCCGACTTGTCGCACTTGGCAAAGATGTTGTTGTCGATATTGTTCCCCGTATCGGTTCCGCTGTGAGCCCGGTCCGGGCGGGTAATGGCGAAAATGCCCGAGTTGTCACAGCGGCCGATCAAGTTTTGCGCAATGATCAGATGATCGGTGGCGTTGATGAAGATGCCCGATCCCGCGCATCCCCGCTGGCCGGGCGTGCCTGGCTCGGCGTTCCGCACGTTCCAGATGATGTTGTTGTCGATCTGGTTGCGCACCAAGTTCATTTCCATGTGCACCCCGGCGCTCACAGTTACGACGTCGGCAAATATGTTAGAGGTGATGCGGCAGTTCCTGTTGTCGCTGTCGAGCCAGATTCCGTTGGCGTGGCGGATATGGCGGACCACGTTGCGCCGGAAGAGCAGATTGTGGCCGAAGTGGAACTTTGCGCCCGCGGCCTCCCAGCCGCGCTCGGCGTCTGCCCATCCGCACCATTCTATGAGATTGTCTTCGACGAGGGTGTCCACCGTTCCCATGCCGCCGATCCCCTCAACGCCGCAGTAGCGAATTGTGTTGCGGCGGAGAATCTGAGACGTGCCGGCCTGCCGGGCGGTGCCGCTGTCTCCGTCCCTTCCGATGGACAGGCCGACACCGTTTGCCCATTCGACAGTGTTGTCTTCGATAATCCAGTGATTGCCGCCGGCGGTGGAGATCATGCCGTACTGCGGGAACGGATACTCGTTGCCAACATGCTGGAAGGCGAGTCCCTTGATCCGGATGAAGCCCAACCCGGTTTGCGAAGGCACGAGGGTTTGGTTGCGGGTAGTGATTTCGATGAAATGGTCGGCGGGTGTGCCGCTGGCCAGACGGATATAAATCGCGGTTCCTGAGTTATCCACATAGAACCGCGCATCCGGCGACCCGCCGATCTCCTGCATCAGCGGACCAGGGCGCCGCCGCGGAGGCAGGCCGTTGTGCGGTGCAGGTGGTTTGTCAAACACGGGATTGGGTTGCAGATGTGGCATTGCCAGTTCGTAAAGCTGCTCCATCGGTTCCAGCGGCTTGCCGTCCACAAATACCAGCCCGCGCCGGCGGAAATACGGACCCATGTCCACAGTCCTCGGATCCAGCCACTCCCAGTTCCCAGCCACGCTGGCCAGCGCGAAGGGCTGGTAGGCATCAGGGAACATTGTGCCGGTCAACTCGTGCCGCCATACGGTAACTTCACCCTCGCTCGCACCAGACCGGGGCCGGCCGAAAGGGTGGCCCACCGGAAGGGTTACCTTCTCCCATCCGTCTTTCAGGACCTCAGAGCCTTTGATGTAGACCTTCGCTCCCGGCTCGGCCTCGTAGCTGATCATCTGACCCGGCCCCGTACCGCCGCGCGCCGGGTGAATGCACTCGCGGTAGGTGCCTGAGGCGATGACCACCCGCTCGCCCGGCTGCAGAACCTGAGCGGCCTTATTCACGGTGCGGAATGGACGTGATTTGGTTCCCGGCCCGTTGTCGTCGGCTCTCTGAGACTGATTGTCTACATAATAGGTCTTCGAGAATCTAAGCGGCTGTTCCCACACGGCATACTCGGTGCTGTCGGGCAAACGCGAGTCAACCGGTCCAGCCTTGTGGTCGGATTGGGGCGAGGCGGGTGTCTCGTTCTCCGCTTGGCCAAAGGCGCTTCTGCCGAGGCCCGCCATTGCTCCCACGCCTGCCGCATACTGCAGAAAGCGCCGCCGGTCGACGGCCTGGCCCGCGGTCCCATTCTCTGATACGTCCAAATGCGAAACCGGTTGCTTTTCCTCTGAACTCATATCGCTCACACGCTGCTCCATTTCCTTGAAGTTGACCTTGCCACTCAGCTAATGAATAGTAACGCTGCATCCTGCTCTTTGGCACGTCCGCCCGCCAGGGCCATCGCTTGGTTGACTTGAATCGACGTAAACGGCTCCGACTCCATGCAGCGCCTTCCCCAATAGCGGTGAACGCAGCTGCCCGATTGCATCGGCATCATCGCATCGCCCTACTCAAGCTGGCAATCCTTCTTCAAATTGAGCTCCAATTGGTAAGCCAATTTGCGAATCGCCGCACGGTCGCGCTTGTCGGGTGGCAGGTTGCGCCAATACAAAATCTTTGCGGTGGGAGGCACATTCATGGGAACCATTTGTGCCGCTTCGAGAAGGTTGGCAGCATACTCGGCGGCGTCGAGAATCTTGTTCATCGATTCCGCTGACGGAGGACGGCCAAATGTGCCCTTGTCCGCGTCGAGCGCCTGCTGAATCTCTTCGACGGCTTTTTCCGCCTGGCCCTCCCTGTTCGGGTTCGCCCTGACAATCGTCTTCAGATTACGGTTTCTATAGAACCCCATGATCGCTGCAATGATGGAAGGATCGCGCACCGTTCCGTCGGGATAGAAAATCCCGTGAATCTCGCCCCAATACCCTCCGATCATCAGGTTGAACACGTACCAGCCCGTCTTGTGCTCCTCAGCGATCTGGATCACCTCGTCATAGGGGTTCGCGCGCGCAATGCACGCCGTCTCGGTGAGGAGAATGGGTTTCCCGTATCTATTCGAAATCGCTTCCGCGGTCTTGTAATCGTCTTCCACCGAGGCCCGAGTGGGCGTGTAGTTGTGGAAACTGAGCACATCCACGAGGTCTGCCGTGGCGGCCATATTTTTCGGGAATACAGTTCCGATCGTCTCTGCATTCACCCCGTCGACCTTGCGCACGTATTTCAGGTAGTAGCGCTCAAATTCGATGATCTGGGCCGCGTGCTGCTGCTTCTCGGTGCCGGTCGCCTTGTTGTAGTAGTCGTTCCAGAGCGGTTCGTTCATGATGTCCCACATGAGCAGGCCGGGCTCATTCTTCACCGCGTCCACGATCGCTTTCACGTAGGCATCGCCTTCTTTGTGAAACGCCGGCTGCAGGGTGTTGGGATCGAGGGTATTCCCATTGAACAAAATGGGCATCGTGGTGAAACCCAACTGACGAGAAATACGGATGTAGTTCTGCAGGCGCGCAATGTACCCCTGAGGGTCATTCTCATAAGCCTTATAGCTCAGCCAGATCCGCGTGCTGTTCAGGCCGATCCGCTTTGCATAGCCCAGATCTCTCTCAATTGTGGCCTGACCGCCATACATGCCAAAGTTCACGCCCCGGATAAAGCTGTAATCCTTGAGCGGCTTTTCTCCACGGGCCGTTCCCGCGGTTACAGCAAGAGCAAGGCCCGCCAACAGAATGAGATTTTTTTTCATGGCGCCCCCTCGATTCAGGAATTTGTAAAGACTGCTGGCGACCGCCCCCGAGGACTTTGACCGCCTGGCTTTACTCCACTTGGGGAAGCTCAAATCCGAGATCCCCAGCGAGCTATTTGTGCTCGCTGGGGATCTCGCTCTTCGGAGATGGGAAGCTCGATGCGGACTTAGCGATTTCACGCCCTCGGAGACCGAGATTCGGAACTGTCGATTCCATGCTCCCGGTCCGGGCTCAGACTCTTACTGCGCCCGAACTGGAAAGCGGTAGACATTGATGCTGATGGGAGCAACCGAAACCATCTTCGGGGCGTTGCCCAGCGACGTCTCCTGGATGGTCACTTGCGGCGATTGGCCGACAGGGTTAACTGCATCCAAGCTGCTTCCGGTCAGCATCCATAGAGACGAAGGCCCGGACAGCCGCATACCCGTCACACCCAGATCGAACTTCTGCTCCCTATCCGTTGCATTTACGACAGCAACTTCGAGGTATTTGCGATCCGGTGTGAGCGCCGCGAATATGTCCAGCGGATAAGTCGGGCTGCCGGAGCTGACCTTTGGCTCCTCCCCGTACTTCGCGCTGTCGGTCGGCGGTTGAGGCGAGTTGCCGCTGACTGACACCGGAATTGTTCCCGCAAAATGGGTGGCGTAAAGCTCGTACACGAGTCCAACGGGATTGATGACCGAGCCGGTCGGCGTGATGTTGAGCGACGATGTGCCCATGGTGTGCGCCGCCATGGTCATGAAACTCGTATGCCGCATCATCTCGTCGAGCAGCATTCCGTAGGCCAGGGCCGATTCGAGATCCGGGCCGTTCATCATGCCGCCCCTGCGGCGGCCGCCAAAGCCGCCGTAGGCGTACTCATCGAGAGAAATGAAGATCTTATGGGAAACCATCTCTGGGAATCGTTGCTGGTATCCCTCCCACTCTTCGGCGTGGCGCAGAATCACATCGCCGGCATGGCGCGCATACTCCAGCGGCGTCGGGGTGTACTTCACATCCGCGTCGCTCGATGGCGCATTCAGCGGCAGCGCCTTTGCCTTCTGTAGGTCGAAATGCGTGCCCGCTCCCTCATACCAGTGCTGGGCAATGCCGGAGAAGGTTCCCCAACTGTGTTTGAGAATGCCGCCCGTCCAGTCGATATCCGTTCCGAACAGGGGAGCGATGTTTTCGACGTACTTGGCGCGGTTCTCCCCGGTGAGAGCCATCGGTTCCAGCATCTTCGCGGAAGCAATGAGCGTGATCGATGGATCGGCTTGGCGCATGGCTTTGGCGAACTCGTTGTTCTTCAGGACGTAATACTTCAGCGGGGTATATCCAAGTTGGAATGTGCCCCAGGGTTCGTTGCCGATGTTCCAGTACTTGACATGGTAAGGCGCAGGATGGCCATCCCTGGCGCGTTCCGCACCCAGCCTTGAAGTTACGGGGCCGTTCATGTATTCGACTTCTTCCATGGCCGAATGCGCGTCGCCAAAGCCGGCGTTCACGGTAATATATGGATCGACGCCGATCAGCCTGCACAGGGTCATGAACTCATTCAGGCCCACGTCGTTCGGCTGCATGGCGTGCCAGGCATAGTCGAAGGTTGGCGGACGCTTGTCGATGGGGCCAACGCCGTTATACCAGCTCCAGTCGGAGAGAAAATTGCCGCCGGGCAGGCGCCACATGCCGGAATGAAGCTTCCTGAGCAGAGCGATTGTGTCGGGCCGGAATCCGTCGATGTTGTCGGCCGGCATCAGAGAGACGGTGCCGATGTGGAAGTTTCCGCTGCCGGATCCAACGATTTCGAAGGTGCCCGTGTTGGTGTCGGCGCCTGAAGTGAAGTTAAGCGGAAATTTCTTGTACGCGGCGGTGATGGCGGCAATCGAGACGGTCTGTCTGTCGCTTGCGCCTTCGCCCCAGATCAGCGAAACCTTCACCTTGGTTCCTGGTGTGCCGCGAAGGTAGATCCGACCCGTATACTTCTTGCCTTTCACCAGGGAGAGGCCGGTCTGGCTGATGCCGTGCGGGGTGGATGCGTCCAGTTCGACCCGCGGGCTCTGGTCGCCGACAAAGGGCTGGTTCTTGTCCATGGTTACAGCTGAATCGGGACCGACGGGACGCCACTTGCGAGGCGCCATGCCCCGAAAGCCGCCGCCGCGACGCGCCGGAGCCGCAGCCTGCTGGGAGTTAATCGGGAAGTAGAATTTCCGGTCGTCGAGCATCTCAGACCAGAGGCTGCGATAGATGAGCGGGCCGATATGCTCAATGAAGCTGCCGAAGATATACTTCGACACCGGCTCCGCGGTCTGTTGCGTATTGATACTTGCCGTCAGTTGTTCCGGAACCGTTGGCGTTTCCTGCTGAGCCGCGGCCGTGGAAAAATACCCCAGCGACATCATCGCCGCCACGAGCAGTGCAATCGCCCCCGCGAACAGTGCAATTCGTTTCTTCATTGAGCCCCTCCCATGATCGCGCTTCGTCACTTGAACAAGATTCCTATGATGGTCTTCTTGATTCCGCAAGAAGACGCTTCTGAGGCGCTGCGAGAAACGTCACAAGG
>JAJZNH010000187.1 GCA_021811745.1 Acidobacteriota bacterium | reverse complement strand
CTTGGTTCAGGCGGCACCTGGCAGGTCACCATCGTGGCGCAGAAGAATAGCCAAACGATCGCCAGCAAGCAGCTCAGCGTGACCGTAACGGGAGGCATGTGATGCTATCCCGAATCATCGATGTTTGCGCCCGCAACCGATTCCTTGTCTTCACCGCCGTCCTTCTTCTGACTCTTGCCGGAATCTGGTCGCTCAAACATATCCCTCTTGATGCGCTGCCGGACATCTCCGATGTGCAGGTGATTGTCCACACCTCCTGGGCCGGAGAACCGCCCGACGTGATCGAAGATCAGGTGACGTATCCGATTGTGACCAGCATGCTGGCCGCTCCGCATGTGAAAGCAGTGCGCGCACAAACCATGTTCGGCGACTCCTATGTCTATGTCGTATTCCGGGACGGCACCGACCTCTATTGGGCACGGTCTCGCGTACTCGAGTATCTCGATGAGATAAGCGGGCAACTACCCTCGAGCGTTCATCCTGTGCTTGGCCCCGACGCCACCGGAGCTGGCTGGGTGTATGAGTATGCCATCGTGGACAAGAGTCACAATCTAAGCCTCGCCGACCTGCGCACACTGCAAGACTGGGACCTGCGCTATGCGCTCGAAACCGTTCCCGGCGTTGCGGAGGTGGCAACGATAGGCGGCTACGTCAAGCAGTATCAGGTGCAACTCGATCCCAACAAGCTGCTCGCGTATGGCATTCCGCTCTCCACCGTCATCGACCGCGTAAAGGCGAGCACAAACGAAGTCGGTGGAAGGGTTCTTGACCTGAGTGGCGCCCAGTATATGATCCGCGGCCTCGGTTATCTGCATTCGCTCAGCGACCTTGCCAATGTCGCTGTTGGCAGCAAAGATGGAACCCCCGTGTTGCTCAGCGATCTCGGTACGGTGAGCTTCGGCCCGGATATTCGGGAAGGCGTTGCTGAGTGGAACGGCGACGGCGAGACCGTAGGCGGCATTGTCGTCATGCGCCAGGGCATGAACGCGCTCGATGTGATCAATGGTGTGAAGGCGAAGCTGCGCGAAATCGCGCCGTCTTTGCCGCCCGGCGTTGAGATTATGCCCGCCTATGACCGGTCCGGACTCATCCATGCCTCCATTCAGACTTTGCAGCGAGACCTCCTCGAAGAGGCGATCATTGTCAGCCTGGTCATTATCGTTTTTCTCTTCCACTTTCGCTCAGCTTTGATCGCTATTCTCGCCCTGCCCATTGCGGTCGTCGTGTCGTTCATCCCGATGTATCTGCTGGGCGTCTCTTCCAACATCATGTCGCTGGGCGGATTGGCACTGGCCATTGGGGTCTTGGTCGATGCGTCCATTGTGATGGTGGAGAACGGCTATCGACATCTCTCCGAACGTCAGGAGCATGATCCGGCGCCAGTCAAGGAAGGCGAACGGCGAAGGATACTCATCAGCGCCGCGAAGCAGGTGGGGCCGGCGCTCTTCTTCTCGCTCCTGATTATCGTGGTGTCGTTCCTGCCTGTCTTTCTCCTGCAAGCGCAAGAAGGCCGCATGTTCCGGCCATTGGCCTGGACAAAGACGCTGGCGGTCGGTTCTTCCTCCATTCTTGCCATCACGCTTGTCCCGGTTCTAATGGTCATGCTGATTCGTGGAAAGCTTCGCCCAGAAAACGCAAATCCCATCTCCCGGATCACGCAGGCGATTTATTTGCCGGTACTGAGATTCTGCCTGCGTCACCGATGGCTGACGATCGCACTGAATCTCATCTTCCTTGCCGTGACACTGCCCCTGGCGTTTCATCTGGGGAGCCAGTTCATGCCGCCACTCTATGAAGGTTCCGTACTGTATATGCCGACGGCATTGCCAGGCATCTCGATTGGACAGGCGAAGGTGCTCCTCCAGGAACAGGACCGCATCATCCGCGGTTTTCCCGAGGTGGTCAGCGTCTTCGGCACCGCGGGCCGTTCCGACAGCGCAACCGACAATGCGCCTCTCGATATGTATGACACAACCATCATGCTGAAGCCTCGAAAACAGTGGCCTGCAGGAATGACCTACGACAAGCTCATTCAGCAGATGGACGCAAAACTCCAGTTTCCGGGTCTGTCCAACACCTGGACCATGCCTGTCGAGAACCGTCTTGACATGGAGTTGACCGGCATCAAAACACCCGTTGGGATCAAGGTGCAGGGCCCGAACATCGACGGAATCCAACAGGTGGGCGCGCAGATTCAAAGCATTCTTTCCGGCATGCCGCAGGTAAGATCCATCTTTGCGGAAAAGGTAGCGCAAGGTTTCTACGTCAACGTGGAGCCGAATCGCCCCGAGATTGCGAAGTACGGCCTGACCCTCGCCGACGTACAAAATGCTGTTGCGTCCGGAATTGGCGGCGAAGACATTGCGGAGAACGTTGAGGGGCGCGACCGGTTTCCCATCAACGTTCGCTACGAGCGCGATTTCCGCAACAATATCGAGGCGATGGGTGACGTTCTCATTGGCACGCCTTCGGGAGCCCAGATCCCATTAAGCCAGGTCGCGCGTATTTCCTTCTCGAAAGGTCCTGCCATGATCCGCGACGAGGATGGGGCCTTGACCGGATACATCTATGTCGATCTGAACAACACCAACTATGGAGGCTTCGTCAGTAGCGCAGATCAACAATTACAGCAGAAACTCCGGCTCCCGGCCGGCTATACCTACCAGTGGTCGGGAGAGTATCAGTTCGAGCAGCGGGCGAAGCAAAGACTCAAGCTCATTCTTCCGATCGTGTTTTGCGTCATTCTGATCCTGCTCTACCTCGTCTTCCGATCCCTTGCGGAAGCGCTGATGCTGATCCTTCCCACAGCCTATGCCCTGACCGGAGGTCTCCTGCTACAGTGGCTCCTTCACTACAACTTCAGCGTCGCTGTGGCGGTTGGTTACATTGCTCTGTTTGGCATCGCAGTCGAAACCGGAGTGGTCATGGTGGTTTATCTGCACGAAGCCCTGGAAAAACGAATTGCTGAGGGGCGAGTGAACACACGAGACGACCTCGACGCTGCCGCGATCGAAGGCGCGGTTCTCCGTCTTCGTCCGAAGCTTATGACCGTAGTGGCGGTGCTGGCCAGCCTTGCGCCGATTCTTTGGGAGTCCGGAATCGGTTCTGATGTGATGAAGCCGATTGCCGCTCCGATTGTGGGAGGCATGATTACCTCCAGCATCAATGTCCTCATTCTCGTTCCCGTCTTCTTTGTCATGCTGAAGCAGCGGGCGATGAAGCGAGGACAACTCCATCCATCGAATAAGGAAGACACAGGGTTGTGAGTGCAACAATCAACCTTTGAGGAGGCAATAGAGATGTTTGCTGCGGTCGGTCACGCACTCATGATGTCGTTTGCCATGTTCTGGGAGATTCTCTGGGCGCTTATCCTGGGCTTCTCCCTTTCGGGAGTCGTTCAGGCAGTCGTTTCCAAAGAAGAAATGATCCGTCTGCTGCCTGATGACTCGCCGAGAACCCTTGCGATTGCAAGCGGACTCGGCGCGGCATCCTCATCCTGCTCTTACGCCGCAGTCGCCCTGGCGCGTTCGATGTTCCGGAAAGGCGCGAACTTCACGGCAGCCATGGCCTTTCAGTTTGCTTCCACAAATCTGGTGGTGGAACTGGGCATTCTGCTGGCCGTGCTGATGGGTTGGCAGTTCACTCTGGCAGAGTTCACCGGCGGCCCGCTGATGATCATCATCATGGCCGTTCTCTTCAGGGCATTTGTTACACCGAAGATCGTGGAGAAGGCCCGGCAACAGGCGGAGAGAGGTTTGCAGGGACGGATGGAGGGCCACGCCGCCATGGACATGTCTCTCCACGAAGGAAGCCTCTGGCAGCGCATGATCTCTGCAAAAGGACGCACTGCAATCAGCCACTTCTTCGTGATGGACTGGGCATCGACCTGGCTCGACATCGGCGGTGGACTGCTAATCGCCGGAGCGTTGGCAGCCTGGGTGCCTCAAAGCTTTTGGCAAGCCTTCTTCCTGCATGGCCATCCTGTGTTGGCCAAATTATGGGGACCGGTTATAGGCCCAGCTGTAGCCATCCTGTCCTTCGTCTGCTCGGTCGGCAACGTACCTCTGGCAGCCGTGCTCTGGAACGGCGGTATCAGCTTTGGCGGAGTGGTGGCCTTTCTGTTCGCCGACCTGATCATCCTTCCGATCCTCAATATCTATCGCAAATACTATGGACTGAGGATCAGTGCGCTGCTCTTGGTTATTTTCTATGCTTCAATGACCGTTGCCGCGCTGGCTGTTGAGTTCGTCTTCGGAGCTTTCCATCTGATCCCTCAACAACGGCATGCGCAGATCGCCGAAGCTGCAATTCGCTGGAACTACACGACCGTGCTCAACATCGTCTTTCTGGTTTTTGCGTTGCTGGTGATCATTCGTTTTCTTCGCACCGGAGGCCCGGCCATGCTTCGCATGATGAACACCCATCAGGAAGGTGACGATCACGGGCTGCATCACCACGGCCACGCGATGTAGCAAAAAAGAGAATTCTGCCCTGCGACAGATAAAGGCGCACAGCAGGCTCAATATACGACTTAATTGGTCGTATATAATACTTCTGTGTATTTGGAATCGACCTCTCGCCCGTCGCAAGTCGTGAACTGGAGTTTCCGCATCCTTCTCGGGTCCGCTGCGCTGTTCCTGATTATCGTTCTGATTTGGCAGGGGATAGTTTCCTCTGGATACCCAAATCCGATCGCTCACCAAGCAGGATCATTCGCTGGAATCCTCGATATTGGTGTCCTGGTCTTTCGCGAGGGGCTGGAGTGCGTTCTAGTACTTTCCGCGCTCACTGCGGGGATGGCAAAATCGGGGAATTCTTTCTATAGGCGTCCCGTGGCGGCCGGGATCGCTATTGGTTTTCTTGCGACGCTCGTCACATGGTTCATCGCGGTGAGCATCGTTGACGACCTGACGCAGAACATCAACGCTCTGTACGTCCAGGCCGGTACAGGATTGCTCGCGATTGTCGTGCTGCTGGTCGTGATGAATTGGTTTTTCCACAAACTTTACTGGACTGGGTGGATCTCCCTTCACAACAATCGAAAGCGAGAGCTGCTGAAGGAGGCTGAAAAGGGTACGGCATCTGAGCAGCGCCTTTTGCTGGGCATGGCTCTGCTTGGATTTACTTCCTTCTATCGCGAGGGCGTCGAGGTCGTTCTCTTTCTGCAAAGCTACCGTCTGAAGCTCGGCGGCGAGCCGGTGTTGTATGGTGTGATCCTCGGGGTCCTGTTCACCGGCATTGTTGCGATCCTCAACTTTTTTGCTCACTGCAAACTGCCGTACCGGAAGATGCTGGTGTTCACTGGGGCAATGCTTGGGGCGGTCTTGCTCGTCATGGTGGGCGAGCAGGCACAGGAGATGCAGGTCGCCCATTGGCTTCCGACAACCACCATTCCGTTGCTGGCGAACCATATCCCTGCGTGGATGGGCCTTTGGTTCTCCGTGTTTCCGACAGTGGAAACGCTGGCAGCGCAGACCCTTGCTGCTGCCCTTGTCTTAGGTTCGTACTTTATAGCCCGAAAGTGACCTACGATCTGGACGCCGGCGTCCGCGGCTCGCCTCCGCTCGCGGGCCATCTTTGAACAAGGCAGAATAGAGACTGAATGAACCGCTCTCTTCCGATCATCAATACGCAAGACCGCGGATGTACGCCGCCGTCGGATGCACCCAGGATTGTCTTCTGGCTGCAGGGATTGACGCTTGCGTGGATGCTGGCAGAATGTGGAATAGCACTCTATGCTGCCGCCACAGCTCACAGCATTGCGCTGCTGGCCTTTGGTGCAGACAGCCTGGTGGAGCTTCTCTCGGCAGCCGTTGCTTTGATGTCGTTTTTGCCTGCATTTGCGCTTAACAAGACGCGGGCTGCGCGTTGGGCAGGCCTTCTTCTCTTTGCTCTGGCTGGGGTTGTGGCTGCCGCCGCGATCGCAGCTCTCGTGACGGGTATTCGGCCTCTCACGAGCCCAGCCGGGATCGCGGTCACTATCGCCGCGCTCATTGTGATGCCGACGCTCGCCTGGCTCAAGCACAGAACGGCAAAGACAACGGAGAATCGTGCATTAGCCGCGGATGCCGTTCAATCGGCAACATGCGCGTATCTGGCGGGCATTACCCTTCTGGGACTTGGCATCAATGCAGCCTTCCACATCGGCTGGATGGATTCCATTGCAGCCTTGGCGGCAGTTCCTTTCCTGATCATCGAGGGTCGTCGTGCTCTCCGCGGTGAGAGCTGCGGGTGCTGTTGAGTGCAGCAGCTTCAATCATGGCGTGACCCAGAGGTTATCCCATCGTCAAGGCTGTGTAGATTGCACTCGAAAGAAGGCGGACATAACTGGGAACTTCTAAAGCCCCTCAAGCTGCCTCATCCCCTTCTTCGACCTCGCCTTCGGCATACGCCTCCCGGAGGATCTCCTCGTCCTCGTCGGTCTCCGATACCACAATGGCAGAACGCACGCTCCCGGCAGCCGATCCATCGTCTCCATGGGATCTGACAGGCTCTGGAGCTGTGTCGAACAGGCCAGCCGCTCTGGGAGGCTCGGCTTTCGCCGGAGCCGGAGCTTCCGACGCCACGGCTGGCTTGCTGGAATTCACGGCCGGATCCTTCTTCGTGATCTGGCTTCCGGACTTCTTTCTCGCTTCGGCGTTGGCGGCTTTGGAAGCCGCCTCCATTTCGGCTTTGGCCCGTTCTAGCGAGTTCTTCAGTTCGAGGTGGCTGGAGACGAAATGGAGCAGGGTCTGGGGAAGTTCTCTGTCAAGATCCTCGACAGTGCCGGTCACGCTGACCGGCGTTGTGAGAGCGTCGTTCTCACCGTCGGTGATCTTCTTCGGAATAACGTTCACGCGAAACCGGTCGTCTTCGACATGGCTTACGGTGAAGAGGACGGCGCGATGCCGCACGAGCGGCGCGAGTTCTTTGAACATCGGGATGAATCCTCCGGGATGGAATTGGATTTTGACTTCGAAAACAGATCTCCAAGGCCGTAGCATTGCGCCCTTCAGAGAAGTCCAAAACGTGTTACGACAAGAGCCCTGTTCGGTTCCTGCTCAAGCAAGGCCTCGGGCGAGTATTCTGGCGCTATGAAACCGCAGGTTCATCCTCGAAACCGGCCCGCCCTGGACCAGTCGCTCTCGGACGCGGAATATGACCGTCTGGAAGCAATCCTCCGAGGTCTTTCCGGGGAAAGCACCATGAATCTCGAAGAGATGGACGGGTTCTTCGCAGCGCTCATCTGCGGACCGGTGGCGGTTCCTCCAAGCGCATACCTTGACGAGATCTGGGGTGGCGGTCCGGGTCCGTTCTCCACCGAAGCGGAACTCCGGGAATTCCTCAATCTGGCCATGCGCCACTGGAATTTTATCGCCCGGGCGCTGGCTACCCCGGATCTGGTCTTCATTCCCCGGCTTATCCTCGAAGAGGACGAGGCAATCCCGCGGGGGAATCGCTGGGCGCGCAGCTTTCTGCGAGGCGTCGGCCTCTGCCGCGAGGCATGGGATGAGATCTTTGACGACGAGAACAGGTTTGCCATCCTGTTGCCGGTTCTGGCTCTGGCGCATGAGAACGATCCCGACCCGGAGTTGCGGTCGTGGAAGACTCCGCCGGAAGCCCAATTGCGAAAAGAAGTACTCGCAGGACTATCTGTCGCTACGCAGCGGCTCTGGGACTACTTCCGCTCAGGTAGCAGCAGGACGTCCGCCCGCCCCCCCGCAACCAAGTCGAAAATCGGCCGCAACGATCCCTGCTACTGTGGTTCCGGGAAGAAGTACAAGCGCTGCTGCGGCAACGTCACCGTGCACTGAGCGGCCGCCTGCGCTCCGGAAAGTTGAGCGATCGGAGAAGGGGACCCTGTCACACCTGGATGATTGCCGCGCCAGACTTCCGGGACACTATGACGGCGCCAGGATTTCGAGCTTCGGGAAATAGGTCCGATAGCGCGCAGCATCGCGCGTGAGCAGGGCCAGCCGCTCGATGGCCGCGTGCGCTCCGATATAAAAGTCCGGAAGCGGTGTAGCCCGCCGGCCGCCTCGCCGGCGATAGCTCAGGAAGCACTTGCCGGCAAGGAACCCGGCCTCCCATGGCAGAGCTTCCCGCTCGTAGGAAGCAAGGGGGAGAGCAGCGTCCAGAGCTTCAATGGTGCTGAATCCGATCGATACATCGGCATAGACAATGGGATTGATAATCAGGACCGTGCGTTCGGCACATTCAGCCAGTGCCTGCGCCGACCACTCTGCCCATTTGGCGTCATTGGTTGCAATATCCAGGAGTATATTGCTGTCGACGAGAACGCCGCGGCAGTTGCTTAGGCGGGAGGACAGGTTACCGAGTGCGATCGTCATTTTCCCTTCGCGCCCGACCGGCTGCCTCCGCGGGTCAGTGCCATGATTTCATCCGTCGAGAGGCGTGTATCGGCCGAGCCGCGCAGCGCCCTGAGCGCCCTCTGACCCCGAACACCGTATCCTTCTGTGCGTCTGGCTTTGCGAATCCGGGCATGGTCGCCGCTCACTTCGAACTCGACCTCGGTATGGGGCAGAAGGCCCAGCTGGTTCCTGACTTCCTGAGGAATGGTGACCTGACCCTTGCTCGTGATCTGCATCGGTAATACTCCTACTGGTAAGGGTAGTAGTCATCGATGGGGAAAGCAAGCAACGTCGACTAGAGCCCGGATTCCGTTCGACGGACATCGCCCCGGGACTCCCGCCTCGATGTCCATTCTGACCGGTCCCAGCCACCCATCGAATCGGGAAGCGCACGCTTCCTTTGCGATTTTCGTACCCGGCGCCACAATTCGGGGTCCACAGGAAGGGGGGTCACCTGTCCGGTGGCAGCATTAAAAAATCCGCCGTGATGGCAAAGTCTGCCGTAGCGGAAGAGTCTCGCCAGCATGGCCAAGGCGCTTGTAGCGAGCGTTTGATTGATGAACGGCTCCTGCCGTTCGAGCGCCTCGACGGCAGAGCAACTGGGCAGAGGGTCTTCGCCGGCTGCGGCATCGGCAATCTCCGGATAGAGCTCGCTGACCGTCCGCAGCCGTTCCGCCTTGCGGCGGTTCCTACCATTGAGCGGCTGGCCCAGTACGAACTGTCCGCTCGACGCGTTGTTGCCGAGATCGAGCCAGTACGTGACATAGCTCGACTTCCTGGTCACGCTTCGCTCAATGACACCGCGTGCCCCCCGCGTGTCCACACACCCAATCAGAAGATCTGGGCTGTGGTCATGATTCGGCCGGACCGTCGTCTCATCAAAGCACGTAGGTTGGGCATTCCACTTCGTCCCCCAGAACAGGTTGATGCGGTTGATCAGGACCGTCGCCTTGTTCTGTCCCACATCGGACCACGAGAACGGCTGCCGAACGCAATTGGTTTCAGAGACCGTGTCCCCATCCATGAGGGTGACTTCGAGACCATAGGGATGTCCCCATGCCCGCATCGCCTGGTGGAGATACGGCAACCCCATTA
>JAJZNH010000411.1 GCA_021811745.1 Acidobacteriota bacterium | reverse complement strand
CTCGCCCGGAGTGCAGAACTCGGACTGATAACCCCAGTGAGAACGGAAAGCGATGAACCGCGTCGTCTCTTCTCGGCTGTAGCCGCGAAGAATCTTCTTCACCGCGCTGGTCAGGTTATCGTAGCGGAGGGTTCGGAATACGCCGTGGAACCAGGCGAACGCCAGCTCGTGGGCTTCCAGAAACGCCTGCTGCGTGGCATGCGGGTAGGCCCGGTGAAAAGCTGCTCCGGAGGCCATCGAACGCATGCAGAAGAGGTAGACCTTGCGTCTCCCGTCTTCGAAATCCACCCAGGCTTCGAACCAATCCACTTGCGCTTCGTCGCCCCACTGGTATGACTGCGGCACAAACACCTCGCGTCCAATCAGCCCCATCGCTGTCCTTCGTGCCTGCACGTATCGCCGCACGGTGGACTCAGAAACATCGACCGCCGGCATCTCCTGGCGCAACCGCATCCACATCCGGTGTGCTGTATGCCGCTGCTTGCGAGGCGCCCGCCGGTCTGCCTCAAGAATCGAGTCGATGAACGGCACCGCCGGTTCCAACCTCGGCCTCTTCCGCTCGGGCCTTTTCCGCTCCGGAGGCATCGCACTGTCCAGCGCCCGCCGTACATCGCGCCGGTGCACACCAAACTTCCGGGCAACGGCGCGGATCGTCCCCGCGCCCCGCTCGTACTCCTGACGAATCTGCTCGTACAGCTCCACCTTGCTCCTCCTGTTCGCCAATCCGTCCTCCGGCTTCGGAATCACTTCCCAAACCAAATTACGGAATCAGGTGCTCAGGTGGGGCCAAATCAAGTGCGCGAAAGGGGCCAACTCAGAGTAGCGAAATCAGCAATCCGCACAGTCGGTGGTGGTGTGCCGGTTGGGAGCCCCAAGTCTTCAACATGCCGCCGCCATTCGCCCGGATCGACCAATGGTGTTCCGCGCTGGCCTTCTGGCGCTTTGAGTTTCACCGCCTTAAATGCTGCGGTGAAGCACGACGCCCCAGGTCGAGCCTGAATGGACGCCGCCGATTTGATCGCGCCCTCATGCGCCGTAAGCACTTGCTCCTGCTTGGCCGACAGCTTCGTCGACCGTGCCGTGAGCCGCGCCCAGGCATCGTCGGTGGCCTCCTGGAAGGGATCCGGCTCCTTCGGACCTGGTTTGTTTGCCTCGGCTTTTGTGGCTTCCTCGCCAGCCATGGGAGCGTAGTCCCACAACGATGGAATGCCGCGCATACGCTTCAGCGCCACCTGCCAAGCATCATCCAAGGGCTTGTCGTGGTCGGTTCGTGTCATACCACCTCGTTGGGATAGCTTCTAGTGTCCTATAGGACACTAGAAGACCCAATCGTAACGCCATGCTGAGGGCATGGCAACCGATATTTGCGTTCGCGTGGGCAACAGAATCAGGGAGTTGCGCCAAGCGAAAGAATGGTCGCAGCAAATGCTGGCCGATCATGCGCAGATCGAACGGGCTCACCTTACGCGGCTGGAAGAGGGGAGGAAAGAGGCTGGCTTAAGAGTCCTGGAGCGGATTGCCGAAGCGTTAGGCGTTGGAATTGAAGACCTGGTGAGAATCAAATAGCGGGAGCGGCCGAATTGCTCAAAGGGATCGAATAGCGCCTCGCTGCCCGCTAGAAACGGCCCACCCCGAACGCAGATTTGCAGAAGGCCCGAGGCCAAATCTGAAATTCATATTTGAGTACCTAATAGCGGCGCGGCGCGGCATATGGGCACCCCACCCCCTTAAAAGCCGGCCGCCACGAGCGCCGGAAGATCGAGGCGCCGGCCCGGTCTTGAGCCAGTCTATACAGAGACTGAGAAAATTCCCAAGCCGACTTGCCAGCGCCGTGCCGTAGGCGCCGGCTTGTGTCGTTGTTTGTGTCGTAACCCTGCCATCCCTGCCCGTGTCTGGCCGTTACTCGCCGTATCACTCAGGCACACAAAAAAGGCAGTGAACGTGCGCCAAACCCGCATGAACACTGCCTCTCGGTGTCGTTCTGGTTTGCTCCGTGTCTCGCCGTCTTAATTCACCCTTGGAAATGGCATGGAAGAGGTCGTCGGTTCGATCCCGACCAGGTCCACCAAATCTTTTAGATTCTGATATTTAGAGCGTAGTGAACGGCAATCTCAAACGCGAGGTTGACCGCTTCCATGGAAGATTTGTTCCGCCAATTTTCCCGCGAAATCGGCCACGGGGAATCCGGCACACGTCGCGTCATGCCGGGCGTCCATACGGTTGCATCCTTGCTGAAGCGCTGGTTGCGGGGAACGCATCAGGGCTCGGTCACCGCTACACATCTGGATGCGTACCTGGACGAGTTCGCATTGCGCTTCAACCGCCGATAATCGCGCCGCCGGGGAATGCTTTTCTATCGGTTACTGGAGAACGTCGTGGTCACGAAACCTACGCGTTACCGACCCTCAAGAGCAGTCCTGCCTACACAAAAACACAACAGGTGGTAGTCACTGTACTAAGGCAGCTACCACACAATGCTACATTCGATAGATTGACGGCGTTCCGTGAACCGCAGGCCGGTTGAATGGGACAGAATCTGCTCTTGCAGGGTGTTCTAGAAGGTCCGCTTGCACCTAGAGAATCACTCACCGTTCCGGCGTGAGGGCGACCGCAGGCTCCGCTTTCGAGCATTCTATGTACATTGTGCCGACCCTGCGATATTCCTGATCCAGCGCAGGATCAAAATCGCGGCGCCGGATTTTCACAAAGCCAATGCTTTCGAGCAGCATCCGCATCGTCTCTTCGTCGTAGTACCACTGATGCTCCCCGTTCTGGCGCAAACAGTAGTTGACGTGATCCATCTGCGTCTTGCACCACGCCGGATTGAAGCGGAGCTGCGCCTCGGCGTGATCGTCATACGCTCGGGTTACGTAGTGCCGGAGAACCCTCTCGCCGTCCGGCACGGCAAACAAGTGGATCCCTCCCGGCTCGAGGATGCGAAAGCATTCGGAGAGCAAATGAGTAATCGCGTCCGGATAGGCAAAGTGCTCGTAGAAGTGCTCGCTGTAAATCATGCTGAAGCTTTCGTCGTCGAAGGGAAGGCGTTCACGAACGTCTAGCGTGAGGTCGGCGGCGGGATTCAGATCGACATTGACCCAACCGCTTTTCAGGTTATGACCGCAGCCAAGGTGTAGCCGGAGTCCGCGTAGACCACGATAGCGTCGGCTCTTGAACACGCCTTGAATGTGGCGTTTGCGATAGACCAGCTCCCGAGCAGATTGAACGGCCAAACCACGTAAACCAACCGGCAGTGCGGAAGCGAAAAAACCTCCAATGGCTCGCGCTCTCATCAGAGCTCCTTCCAGCGCACTGCCCAATATAGCAACAAATTTGAGTTTCGGGTTGCGTCAATATACGACTCAAGGGCTCGACAAGAGCTGACTATGACCCAAACTTGCTCCCGGAAAACGCTGCCTCCGAGCACCACTTTGTCGCAACAAGCAAGCGCTACAAGAATGGGCATCGGAAGAGTTGCCGGAGCAGAACGTACGCGATGGTGCTGCGGAGGTTGGCAATGGACCAGGAGTTATGCCGCTCCGCGCCTGTGGGGCGATCCGCTTTGACGAAAATGCGGTGGCGTTTCGAGTGGAGACAAGTGCAAATCGTCCGCGGCCGGCCGCGTGATATGAACTCTGGGTTGGTTTGCGTAGCTGTGCCTGTGTCCCCTTGCATTCCAAGGAGCACACGGGGCGCGAGCCGCGTGTGCTCTTTACCGCCTGGGCGGGGGTTAGGCTTTGGCTGAGGTCAACGCGCCAAGGTCGGCGGCCAAGCGCTCGGTGCTGAACGCTTCGAGGAGGTCGCCTTCCTTGATGTCGCCAAAGTTGGCGATACCGATGCCGCATTCCATGCCGTTGGTGACCTCGCGGGCGTCGTCCTTGAATCTCTTGAGAGAGCCGATTTTGCCCTTGAAGACCTGCTCGCCGTCGCGCAGCACGCGTACCTCTGCGTCACGGCGGATGACGCCGTCCTGTACGCGACAGCCGGCGATGGCACCGACCTTGGGGATGCGGAAGACATTGATGACCTCGGCACGTCCCAGGTAGTTCTCTTTAAAGGTGGGCTCGAGCAGGCCCATCATGGCCAGGCGAATCTCGTCCTGCAGCTCGTAGATGATGGAATGGAGGCGAATCTCAACGTTTTCTTGCTGGGCCAGATCGGCGGCCTTGCGTTCGGGGCGCACGTTGAAGCCGATGATGATGGCGTTGGACGCGGTGGCCAGCAGAACGTCGCTTTCGGTGATGGAGCCGACGCCGGAGTGAAGGACCTTGACGCGGACCCTTTCCGTGGACATGCGGACCAGCGAGTCGGCGAGCACCTCGACGGAGCCAGTGACGTCTCCCTTGATGATGAGGGGCAGGTCCTTGACGCCGGATTGGCGAATCTGTTCGGAGAGGCCTTCCAGCGAGACGCGGGAGCTCTTGGCGAGTTGGGCGTCGCGCTCCTTCATCTTGCGGTAGTGGGCAATGGATTTGGCCTTATCGCGGTCGGCTACCACGAGGAAGGTATCGCCGGCATCGGGGACGGATTCAAGGCCGAGAACCTCGATGGGAGTCGAGGGACCGGCTTCTTCAAGGGCGCGGCCGCGATCGTCGAACATGGCGCGCACCTTGCCGAAGGTGTTGCCGACGATGTAGCTGTCGTTGAGGCGGAGGGTACCATCCTGAACGAGGACGGTGGCGACGGCGCCGCGGCCGCGGTCGAGCTTGGCCTCGAGAACGCTGCCAACGGCCTTGCGTCCGGGTGTGGCCTTGGGCGCCTTGATGTCGCTGACAAGGCAGATCATTTCGAGGAGCAGGTCCAGATTGAGGCGCTTCTTGGCGGAGACCTCGACGAAAACGGTGCCTTCCTGGCCGGCGCCGGCCCACTCCTCAGGGATCAAGCCGCGGTCAGCAAGCTGCTTTTTGACGCGGTCGGGGTTGGCTTCCGGCTTGTCAATCTTGTTGACGGCGACAATGATGGGAACCTCTGCAGCCTTGGCGTGATCAATGGCCTCCAGGGTCTGCGGCATGACGCCGTCGTCGGCCGCGACGACGATGACCACAATGTCCGTGACCTTGGCGCCGCGAGCCCGCATGCGGGTGAAAGCCTCGTGGCCCGGCGTGTCGAGGAAGACGATCTCTCGGCCGGAGGCTGGCGAACCTTCCTTGGAAAACTTAACTCTGTAAGCGCCGATGTGCTGGGTGATGCCGCCAGCCTCGCCCGCGGCCACGTCGGTTTCGCGGATAGCGTCGAGGAGAGAGGTCTTGCCGTGATCAACGTGGCCCATGACCGTGACGACAGGGGCACGCGGGACTTCGAGCTCGGCGGTGTTTTCGGCGTCAAGGACTTCTTCAATGGCTTGGTTGGCCAGCTCTTCTTCGTAGCTGATCACGGTGGCGTCGGCGCCGAATTTGGCCGCCACATCCTTAACCATCTCGGCGTCGAGGGACTGGTTAACGGTGACGAATACGCCGCCCATGAGCAGGGTGGCAATCAGGTCCTTGGCCCGGACTTCGAGTTTTTCGGCCAAGTCCTTGACGCTGATGCCTTCAGTGACGGTGATCTGGCGGGTGATGGGCAGAGGACCCGAAGCGACCTGGACGCCGCTGTAACGCGGCGGCGGTACGAAGCCCTTCATCGGGCCTTCCTTGGTCTTGGGGTACTGCTGCTGGCCTCGGCCGCGGCCCTTCGCGGGTGCACGCTGCGGGCGCGGCGCCTCGCCGGGCGGCGGTGCGCCAAGGCCGGGGCGGGAACCGAAGCCTCCGGGGCGAGGGCCTCCAAAACCAGGCCGGGCGCCAGGACCCGCCGAGCCGCCAGGGGCGAAACCGCCGGACGAAGTCCGGGTGGGATGCTTGGGCCTCGGACCGCCGGAATATTGACCGGGTGCAGCGGCACCGGAGGTGCGCTGTCCATAGCCGCCGGTGGGCCTGCGATCGAAGATGGGCTTGCCGCGCTGCAGCCCCGCGCCGGGAACTCGGTTGCTGGGCGCAGTGACTGTTGACGGAACGATCGATGCCTTGTACACCGGGCGCGGTCCAGTCTGAGGCATGACCATGCGGCGCGCGGGTGGCGCGGGTGGCGTAGGCGGCGTAGGCGGCGCAGGCGGAGTCTGCGGCAGAAGCTGTACAGAATCCGCTGCGGACGCGGCGGATTGACTGGACGGCACGGCCACGGCAGGTTTCGCCGCGGCAGGTGCATTATCTGTGGCAAGCTCAGACAGGTTAGGCGGCGCGGAAGGCGGTTGTTCAACCGAGGCAGCGGACGGAGTGGGCGGAGTCACAACCGTAGGAGCGGCCGGAGGTTTCGCAGCCCCTGAAGGCTTTTCACCGACGCGCGGGTGCTCTTCATGCACGGCAGAGACAGCAGGAGGCTTTACCACCACGGCAACTGGGGGGGGCGCGACGGCAACTGCCGGGCGCACGGCAGGGACAGCTCCCGCGGGAGCTTTGGCTACTACCGGCCCGGCGGGCGGCCTGGAGGCGATGGCGGGAGCCGGCGGAGGCGAGGCAATGATAGGGGGCGCTGAACGAGGCTGCGGAACAATCTTGCGCGGTTCACGATGGGCGGGTGCGGGAGACGGTTCGGATGCCATGGCTGGCTTGGCGGGCGCGGCAACAGGGTGTGCAGAAACCTTGGCCGCTGGTGGCGCGGCCGGTCTCGCCGGCACATGAACGCGTCGCGCCTCGTCTTCCTCTTCCTTCTTTTTGGCCAGAACCGCCTTCATCACGTCGCCGGGCTTAGAGATGTGGGAGAGATCGATCTTTGGAACGATGGTTTGCTCGTCATGACGTGCGGACGCAGCACTTGACTGCGAGGCAGACCGCGTTTCCAGCGCAAAGCGCGCACGAACCCTCTCCGCCTCGTTCGCCTCCAGTGAACTGGAATGAGTCTTGGCGCCCGTGACGCCGAGTTCCGGAAGGATGTCGAGAATCGCGCGGGACTTGATTTCCAGTTCTTTTGCGAGATCGTTGATCCGAACCTTGCTCATCCGCCTCTTTTCATCAATTGGTGCCGCCAAAAAGCCCTTAGTCGCTCATAGCTACCTCATGGCGCTGGCCGCGTTCAAAAGTTACGTGATCGTTCGTTTGGCTTGGGAGGATAAAGCGCATCTTACGCGCCGCCCTCTTTGGCCGCCTCATTAAGTTCGTCCGTGTTGCTCTCCGCCGCAGGGCCTTCCGCTTGCGGCGTTTCCTCAGTGGCGATCTGTGCATCAGCGGTTTCCACTGTCGTCGCTTCCTGCATTTCGCCAGTCTCCGGCGCTGCGGCATCTTCGACAGCCACTTCGCCGGCTTCCGGTTCCACCGCTGCTTCAGCCCCAGCTTCTACATTCGCGGGCGCCTGCGCCGCCTCACCCTCTTCAAAGTGGCCGAAGTAGTGGCGAACGGCCACGCTGATCTTTTCCAATGTCTTTTCCCCGATGCCCGGAATCTCTTCGAGCTGCTCGGGAGTCATGTCGGCGAGAGATTCGATCGTGGTGACGCCGGCAGCGACAAGCTTCTGGATGATGCCTTCGCCCAGCTCGCCCACCTGCTCGATTGGGGTAGAAGGAGCGCTGGCAAAGGCCTGCATTTGCTGCTCGACCTCCTGGCGCTTCTCTTCTTCGCTCTTGATGTCGATCTTCCAGCCCAGCAGCTTGGCCGCCAGGCGTACGTTCTGGCCCTTCTTGCCGATCGCCAGAGAGAGCTGCGTGTCATCGACGATCACTTCTAGCTGCTTTTCGGCGAGGTCCGTGATGGAAACGCGGCTCACCTTGGCCGGCTGCAGGGCCTTCTCGGCAAAGGTTGTGATCTCGTCCGAGTACTCGATAATGTCAATCTTTTCGCCCCGCAGCTCACGGATGATGGACTGGACCCTCATGCCCTTCATGCCTACGCAGGCGCCCACTGGATCCACGTCCTTATCGCGGCTCTGCACGGCGATCTTGGTGCGTTCGCCAGCCTCGCGGGCTATGGCTTTGATGGCCACGGTGTTGTCGTAGATCTCGGGGACCTCGGATTGAAAGAGGCTTTGCACCAGCTCAGGCGCCGCGCGAGAAACAATCACCTGCGGCCCCTTGGCGGCGCGGTCGACTTTGATCAGGACCACGCGAATACGCTCGCCCACCGAGAACTGCTCCAGGCGGGACTGCTCGCGGCGGGGGCAGCGAGCCTCGGCCTTGCCCAGATCAAAGATAATATCCTGGCCTTCAACGCGCTTCACCGTGGCGGTTAGCACTTCCTTTTCGCGGTGCGCGTACTCCTGGAAGACCGTGTCACGCTCGGCCTCGCGCACCTTCTGGAAGATGACCTGCTTGGCCAGCTGCGCGGCGATGCGGCCCAGCGGGCTGGTGTCGCGGTAAAGGCGGATTTCGCTGCCTACTTCGACGCCGGGCGCCAACTGGCTGGCCTCTGCAAGGGTGATCTGGTTGACAGGATCCTCGATCTGTTCCTCGTCGGCGACCACGGTCTTGTAAATATAGGCGGTGATTTCGCCGGTCTCCTTGTTCAACTCGCCGCGCATGTTCTCCTGGGTCTTGTAGTACTTGCGCGTAGCCAGAGCGATAGCTTCCTCGACGGCGCCGACGACGATGGCCGGGTCAATGCCCTTTTCCTGGCTCAGGAACTCGATACTTTGATACAAAGCGCTAGTAGCCATACATCCTCGACTCAGTTGCCCTGAGAGGCGCGTACAGGTTCAGGAAACCTCTGCGCGACCAAGCTTTCACCCTTGTGTAACGAGGGACATGGAAACCAGAGATCGGAAGACATCAGAAAGAACCTCGATTCCTTCTGCCCTCACTCTGTTCCTCAGTCCAAATCTCGCCAGACTTCCTGTTCCAGCCCTTACATTCTTAACCCCAGGCCCCGTCTTTCAGATCTCAGGCACCAAGTTTGCCTTCTCGATGTTGGCGAAGGCAATCTCGACGGTGCCGGCGCCAACCTGCCGCTTTGCTTTCTTTCCCGCCGCAGCCGGCTTGCCAACGGCAAGGTCGAGCGTGATTGTCTGGCCGCCAGCGGACAACCCCTCCCCGCCGCGAGTCAAACGGCCCTGCCAGTGCCGATTGTTCCGGACCGGCTCGAAGGTCCGCACCTTGACCAGACAACCCAGAAAACGTTCGAAATCCTCCGGACGGGTCAACTCTCGGTCCAGGCCGGGAGAGCTGGCCTCGAGTGTGTACTCGGCTCCTGGAACCAGGTCTTCCACGTCGAGCAAGGTCCCAAAGTCGCGACTGAAAGCCGCCAGATCCTCGTGCGTTACACCGGAGAGCCGGAGATAATTCTCCCCACTGAACCCACCTTCCACCAGATAGTCCAGCCGTTGCTCCCCACCTTTGCTTCCCTCAGCCGGGGCGAGCCCCGGCTGCAATTGCCCTCGACCCCGGGGGTCCTTTTCCAAATAAACCCGAAGAACGCGATCCTTGACCGAGCCCACGAGCTCGATGTCCACTACATCCAGCCCATGTGAAGCGGCCACTTTTCCAGCCGCTGCTCGGATTTCGTCCAGCCTGAGCACCATCGCCTGTAAACTGCTCTTTGGCAACCAATT
>JAJZNH010000200.1 GCA_021811745.1 Acidobacteriota bacterium | reverse complement strand
TCAATGATGACGGGGCGGTAGTGGCGATAGGCGCCCGCGCCGAGGAAGCTGGCGTGGGAGGTGGAGTTTTTGGCTCCTGCGGCCTGGAAGTAGGCGACGATCTCGCTCTCAGCCTGCTGGCGGGGCACCCTGAGGTCGCGGTCGAGGCGGTACTCGGCGGGAATCGAAGCAAAGAGTTCCTCGATGGAGCCAGCGCCGATTTCGGCAAGCATCCGCGCGCGTTCGGCGGGAGATTTGGGTAAGTAGCGCATGGCAGCTTCCAGCTCCTAGCTTCTAGCCAAAGGCCGTGGTGCGAACCGGCAAGCGGCTCGCCGTTTCAAAATCCATCATGGAATGCGCCAGCTTCGAGCGTCACAATTCGAGCAAGGACTAGAAGTTAGCAGCTCGAGGCTGTTGATTCAGCTTCCGGTTTCCTCAGCGATGAAGGCCTCGTAGGCAGCGGCATCGAGGAGGGCGTCGAGTTCAGCGGGGTTAGAGAGCTGGACCTTTATGATCCACGTGCCGTGGGGGTCCTCATTGATTTTGTCTGGGGCGTTCTTGAGCTCCTCATTGACGGCGGCGGTGGAGCCGCTGACGGGCGAAAAGAGGTCACTGACGGCCTTGACGCTCTCCACGGAGCCGAAGGAGGCGCCGGCTTGGACGGCGTCGCCCACCTTGGGCAGGTCGACGTAAACGATGTCGCCCAGCGAGCTTTGGGCGTAGTCGGTGATGCCGACCGTGCCGATGGAGCCGTCAACGGCGATCCATTCATGTTCGCGAGTGTAGCGGTAGTGGGAGGGATAAGGCATATGGGCCAGCTCCTTGAGTAGAAAGCAGTGAACCCCTAGTGTAAATCGTGACCGGCGGCGCGTGCGGTGAGGAAAACAGGACGCGGAATGGGAAGCCGGTAAAGGTGGAACGCAGGCTCGCGGCCACGCACTCCCCCACTCGCGCGGGTTGAGGATGGCCGGCAATCAGGGGCGGAACTATAATCTGCCCATGCCATTTGGCGGCACATCCCGGCGCTGGTTGGTAGGTCTGCTTGCCGGCGGGGCGGTGCTGTTCTTTGCGCTGCTGGGGGCGCTACAGGCCTTCACCACTTCGAACGTGAGATTTCTGAACCCCAACACTTCAGGCGCCACGCTGGCGTTCACGGGGCTGATCGTAGTCGTTTTTCTACTGTTTATCGTAGTGCTCACGCTGCTGTTCCGGAACATTTTCAAGCTCTACGCGGGGCAGTCGGGCAGCGGGCTTGGGGCGCGACTTAGGACGCGCATGGTGGCTGGGGCAGCGTTAATCGCCCTGATGCCCGCAGCGTTCATGTTCCTGTTTAGCTTTCTGCTGATGAACCGAACGATCGACCGCTGGTTTTCTCCCAACACGTCGGAGCTGCATGACGACGCACAGAGCGTGGTGCGGGAGCTGGTGCAATACGTGGCCAGCAATGCGCGAGGCGAGGCGGAGGCGGTGCGAGAGAGCGGAGCGGCCGACGGAGCACGACCCGCGCTCGAACAGGCGCTTTTCTCGCGGCGGATCACGCTGCAGGGTGGATTTCTGATGGTTTACGGGAAGAACGGCCGCGAGCTGGCCAGCTTTCAGGCGCCAGCGGCGGCAAGCCCGGCAAAGGTGATCTACTGGCTGGGGACAGAGGACCACGCCAAGACACAGATGGAAGGACCGCTTGCGAAGGTCCTGTTGATGGCGGCGCGGCGCAGCAACGGACCGCTCGTAGAGGTAGCGGGCCAGGACTACGCGCTGGGACTGTCGAACACGGCCTCAGGACGAACAATGGTGGCCGCACTGCCCATGCCGCGGGGACTGAGCCAGACCACGGCGCACATCCGCGCGGGGCTGGAAGAGTATTGGCAACTCTTCCGCACGCGAAACCGGCCGCGGACCACGTTTTTCCTGACACTGCTGCTGATTACCGTACTCGTGTTTTTCGCGAGCGTATGGCTGGCGGAGTTTCTCTCTAAGCAGATCACGCGGCCGGTGGAAGCGCTGGCGAATGCCATGGATGAGATTGCCGCGGGCAAATACGAGCAGCGGGTGGGAGCCATCGCCAGCGGGGAGATGGCGGAGCTGGTGCGATCGTTTAATCACATGGCGGCGGACCTGGAGGCAAGCCGTCTGCTAGCGGGGAGCTCGCAGGCGCAACTGAAGGCCGCCAACCAGGCGATTGAAGAGCGGCGGCGAGAGCTGGAAACGATTCTGGAAACAATTCCGAGCGGGGTGGTAACGCTGGACGAGGCGGGGGTGGTGTTGCAAGCCAACCAGGCGTTTGCGGCGCTGATGGGACGGCGGGGGGACGCGGACCTGAAGGGAGAAAAGATTGAGACATTGGCGCCGGCTGAGTGCGCAGAGGACCTGGCAGGGGTCATCCGGCGGGGGCAGCGGATGGGGGCGGCCTCAACCGAGATCGAGGTGCGCACGCACGGGAACGTGATGCATCTGGCCATCACCAGCGCGCGGCTGGAGCTGGCGCACCGGAAGACAGGAACAGTACTGGTGGTGGAGGATTCAAGCGAGCTGCTCCGGGCGCAGCGGCAATTGGCGTGGAAAGAGGTGGCCCAGCGGGTGGCACACGAGATCAAGAACCCGCTGACGCCGATTGCGCTTTCGGCAGAGCGGATCGGAAAGCATCTGGACCGGGGACAAGCGGAGTCGGCGGGTGTAATCCGCAAATGTAGCGAGGTGATCCTAGGGTGCGTGGGGACGCTGCGGACTCTGGTGGACCAGTTCTCGGCACTGGCGCAGTTTCCGGCGCCACAGCCGCGAGCGTGCTGCATGAACCAGGTGGCCGAGCAGGCCTTGACGCTGTTTGCGGGGCGGCTGGACGGAATTACGGTGGAGCGCGAACTGGAGCCGGGGTTGCCGGCGGTGCTGGCCGATCCGGACGCGATCCGGCGGGCGCTGGCCAACCTGATCGACAATGCCGCCGAAGCCATGCAGGGCAGCCTGCTGCGCGTGCTAGGGATTCGGACCGCGCTGAGCGAGGACGGCACGGCGGTGGAGGTGGTGGTATCCGACACCGGGCACGGACTGACCGATGAGATCCGGGAACGGCTGTTTCTGCCTTTCTACTCGACCAAGCACCGGGGGACGGGGCTGGGGCTGGCGATCGCGGCCAAGATTGCGCAGGAGCATGGAGGGTCAATCCGGGCGGAGTCGAACAGCCCCAAGGGATCGCGATTCCTGTTGCGGCTACCACTCATGGAGGCGAGTGTGCAGGCAGCAGCGGCGGCGGAAGAATCAGCGGGCGTCGCCGACACGGCGGTGAAGGGACAGCCCTCATGAATCACATCCTGGTAGTGGACGACGAGGCAGAGATCAGGAACTCGCTCGAAGAGATTCTGCGCGAGGAGGGTTACGGTGTAGCCGGAGCAGCCACCGCGGCTGAGGCCACGGTGTTGCTTGAGGACGCGCCCTTCGACGTAGTTCTCTTGGACATTTGGCTGCCGGACCGCGACGGGCTGGAGGTGCTGGGCGACGTGCGCCAGATGGCCGTAGAGACGCGGCCGGAAGTGGTGATCATCAGCGGTCACGGGACCATCGAGGCCGCGGTGAAAGCCACCAAGCTGGGGGCGTACGACTTTTTGGAGAAGCCGCTCTCGCTGGAGCGGACGCTAATCGTGCTGAAGAACGCGGTAGAAGCGCGGCGGCTGCGTGCGGAGAACGAGGAGTTCAAGAGGCAATTCAGCGCCAGTTCGGTGCTGACGGGCGAAAGCGTGCCGGTGAAGGCGCTGCGGCAACAGATCCGGCTGATGGCGCCCACCAACGGGAGGGTGCTGATCTACGGCGAATCGGGAACGGGCAAGGAACTGATCGCGCGAGCCATTCACGCCGAGAGCCTGCGCCGAGAACGGGTGTTCGTGGAGTTGAATTGCGCGGCCATTCCTGAGGCGCACATCGAGGCGGAGCTGTTTGGCTACCGGCATGGGGCGCAACCGGGAGGGCCGGCGGAGCAGCGCGGCACGCTGGAGCGCGCCGACGGAGGCACGCTGCTGCTGGATGAGGTGGGCGACATGAGCCTGAAGACGCAGGCCAAAATGCTGAGTGCACTGGACGACCAGATGTTCACGCCGGTGGGTGGCACGCAGGCGTTGCGCGTGGATGTCCGGCTCATCGCGACCACAAACAAGAACCTGGAAGAGGAGATTGCCAAGGGCAACTTCCGCGAGGACCTATTCTACCGGCTGAACGTGGTGCCGTTTTTCGTACCACCGTTGCGCGAGCGCAAGGAGGACATTCCGCTGCTGGCACGAGAGTTCCTGGCGGTGTTCGGACGGCAGTATGGGCGGCCGCGGATAGAGATCGGGGAAGAGGCGCTGGAGGCGCTGACTCACTATCACTGGCCGGGGAACGTGCGCGAGCTGAAGAACGTGATCGAGCGGATGCTGATCCTGAATCCCCGCGTGCTGCGCATTGAGCGTAAGCATCTTCCCCCGCTTACGCAAAGGACGGGAGCACGTGCAACGACGGAGTTCAGCTCGCTGCAGCAGGCGCGCGAGGCCTACGAGCGGGAGTACATTCTGAAGAAGATCGAAGAGGCGCGCAATAACATCAGCCACGCCGCAGAACTGCTGGGGCTGGAACGCAGCCATCTCTACCGCAAGATGAAAGCGCTGGGAATCAGCGTGCGGGAGTAAAGCGCAACGCGGCAGCAACCACGGCCGTAAGGCCACGCTATCCTACTGCACACGCAGTCCATGGGAGATATGGGGAACACCACTACCGGCGCTTCCCTGCTGCCGGCATATTTCAGGCTCATACGCGCAAACGCAGTTGCCGCTCCAAAGTGACAGAAGCAGATCACGCATGCACACCTACCGTCCGAAAACGGACGCAGTTTTGCGAATATGGACGCAAGGCCATCGCTAAGCACAGCGGCGCCTCGGCTATCCCCTTGGGGTTGAGCACGGTGGAAGGATTGGCAGGGGATTCGATTTGGCAGCTCGATTGCTTGGTGCCTCCATGAGGCGACCTATGGAGGCGTGTCATGGCCTATTTCGAGCGCATGCGCGACACAATCTCGGCACCATTCAGCGCCGATCTGATCCGGCAGCGGACGGCGGCCGGATGGCAGATGGTTTCGATCGAATGGCGGCGGGAACTGCCCGACGCGGAGGCACCAACCGCCGGAGTTTTCGACGAAGAGATTCCATACGGGCTGTGCATCTCAGAGGACGGCAGGCGGCTGGAGGTAGACGTGCGCGAGCACCAGGCGTTGATGGAGATGATGGCGATGTTAGTGGAGGACTTCTCCTACTCCAGCATCGTCAGCAGGTTGAACGAGAAAGGGTTCCGGATGCGGGACGGCGGGCCGTGGAACCGCGTGGCGGTGTTCAACATGGTGCCACGTCTGATCGAGGTGGGGCCGCAGTTTTTCTCCTCCGGCGAATGGGAACAGAGGCGGCGGCACTTGGAGCGCGCCAAGCCGCCGGAGACGAGTTAGGGAAGATTCCCGGCCGGGTGTAGGGACTGCGGTAAGGATGGATCCATCCGGGCGGGACTCCGGGAAGAAGCACCCCCAGGGGCTACGGCCGGGCCAGTGCTTTGCGCCTCTTATCGCGCTACTGAAGTCGGACCCTCTTGCAGGACTCTGCCTATTTCGAGTCATTCCGCTGGCGATAGGGCGTGCCCTGTCAACACTCCGCCCCGCCAGCGGCGTGTTCGGCAGCTTGTGCCGATTCGGCAGCACGGCGCGATGGGGCCACTGCCTGGGGGATTGCAGGGTGGCGAGACCGAGCCGGGAAGGGGTGGATAGAGGACTGTGTCAGCGATTGCCGGGGCGCCGCCCGGCGCTCTTGATCAGAATCTCGATGGTGCGCTTTCTCAGACCCGCTTGCAGGGCGGCCGCCCGCTCGCGGGCCTCAAAGCTTTTTCCTGGCACTTGAAGGGCTTCCTGCCATGCTGCGTATAGGCGGCGGGCCTCGGCCTGGAGCACGGGATCGATGGGAGGGGAGTCATCCTCTGCGATGAGCCGGCATTGGCGGGCCAGTTGCGCAGGCGAAAGCGACCAAACAGAGGCCCTGGAATCCTGATCAACCACGGGGCAGTCTTTCTTTGCCTCCGGCGGTAGACCGGCGGCGGCGAGCAGGCTCGGCTTTACTCCCGAAAGGACGCGAGGATCAGGTCGAGGTTAGCCCCACCCGGCGCCGCCAGGCATCGAGCGACAGGTTTCCCGCGCCGAGAAGGGCAATGGCGATGAGGCCGACCAACATGCAGAAGTCGGTGCGTGCTTCATGCATGGCCGGCCAGAAGCCCTGCTTGAAGAGCATGGGAATCTTGGTTGTGGCAATGGCCGTGGCGATGTCAATGAAAAGGGGGAGGAGGATGAAAAGGGTGTGAAGGCCAATGATGAGAAGAGCGCCACAGACGATTTCGATGACGCCCACAAAGGGAGCGGTAAACTGCGGGAGGGGAATGCCGATCTTGGCGAAGCGGCCGGGACCGAGCGCAGAGGGATCGAGAAACTTCTGCATCCCTTCAGTCAGGAACACCCAACCGACAAGCAGGCGGAGGAGAAACAGGCCCGCCGCCTTGCGGACTTCCGAAGGTGGTGCATCGTTCATAAAGCCCCCAGGCGCGGCGCGAGATCAGGAAATCGTGCTTGCCCGCGCCGGTTGAGCCGAATTGTAGCACCGTGACGGCGTGGCTCCCGAAGCCACTGGGTAGCCAATTGATCGTCTGCGCATTGCGCACGTACTCGAAGACAGAGCGCGGTTTTTTTCCATCGCACCGATCGAGTTCTCAGGTTCGGACGTCGTTGCTCCGCTTGCCGCCCGCAGAGGCGGTGCGGCCGTTTGGCCGGGCCGGGTACCGTACCCCCGTCATTCCTGTGAGCAAATATTCCGCTTTCAGCAATTTAGGCACGCAGCAATATCTCTGGCCCAGCAGGATTAAAGAGAAAGGATTGACTCCGCCGGTCCGGGATCGTCGTCGCTTTGGCTAATCGGGCACTTGCGCGGAGTTTCCACTCGCTCGAAGACACCCCGGTACTCCTCCAAGCAGGTCCGCATTGCCTCCACGCTCTGACGGTCAACCAAGCCCGCGTCATCGATGAAGCGGACCACGGGTATTTGCACGCCAGACTGGAGAGCGCCTTTGCTTCGGTAGAGGCGTACATATTGAGCGATTCCCGCTCTGAAATGCATTCAGGAAACTTCTCACGCCTGCCATGAATTCAGCATGACGCTGCTTGAGCGCCCCAAATTCGCCGCGAGATTCTAGATATTGACGCCGGGGTCGGCCACGGCGCGGCAAACTCTGCTCAGGAGGACACATTGTGGGGTGGGTATGGCCTGGGTTCTCCTGCCCTTTGAGCGATGAAGCCGCGCACAGGATGGGACAACCGGCGGCCGGCCATGATCGTGTGATCCCACGTTTCAGAATCGAGATGCGGGGCACCCGGCGGAGGTAACGTCCAGCTTGACTCGTAGGAATTAGGAAAACTGAAGCGTGCTTGGAAGCGATGTCGAAACTGCTGGTCGACAAGTGATAAATCACACCTCACTCACTGAGGCGCAAGATAGGTAACGTTCAAGCCGGCGAGCATCCCGTGGTCTGAACGGTTCGGTGGATGCGCTTGCGGGGGCGGCGGGGTGGCGGGCGAGGAGGCGTGAACACGATGGGGATACCATCCAGCGCAATCGTGTTCGCCGTCCCTAATTGCTGGGCTGGTCGAGGATGGGGCCCAGGGAGTCGAGATTGTCGCCGGTGGCGGGGTTGACCTCGAAATCCCAGATAGTGGGGCTCACCCCGGCGGAGGGAACGATCTGGACGAGGGCGTACTCGCCGATGCGCAGGGGCTGGAGGGGTTGAACACGCAGCCAGTGCTTGCCGGGCATGACCTCAACCTTGGTGGGGATGATCCAGGGGTCGGGCAGGAGGGAGCCATCCGGGCCCATGCGCATGGGGCCGACGACGCGGATGGCATTGCGCTGCTGCAGTTGGATGATGGCAAAGCGCGACTGTGGCGAGTTGGCTCCCTGGTCGTTATTGGCCGCGCCACTGGACTGTCCGCTGCCGAACCCGGCGGAGTTGGGGGTCATGGTTCCGACGGTAAAGGGCTTGGAAAGGACCGGCTCCGCGCTGTCTGCAATGTGGAGCGAGAGGAAGAAGGATGGATCGTTGATGTGGAGATGCACCTTGGCGTGCGCACCGTCGAGTTCGCTGCCGCGGCTTGGATTCAAGAAGGCGACGCCATGGCGGGAACGGGCGTACCAGTTGAGGTCATGGGGCGCAAGCGGGGCCAGCTCGGGGGTGCCGTGAAAGGTGTCGAGGACGAAGACACCATCCTGGTTGGGCAGATTGAGGCCGGGTGCCACCAGCGGCATGCTCGCCTTGAGTTCGTTACGCTCGGCGGCCTCCTGGGCATCCAGCTCAGCAGCTTCTTTCATGGCAGGCGAAGATGCGCCGGACCAAGGAGTGGCGTGATGGCTCTCCCACTGCTCCGTGGCGTTCCAATCGACGAGGTTGGCGGGGATCTCCTCCCAATCTCCGCGGTCGCGGGAGTAGTAGCGAACCCGGTCGCCGATGATCTGATACTGGGTGACGTTCTGGTAGGAGCCGTCTTTGAGGATGAGGCGGTGGTTGCGGTGCAGGCCGGCGAGATCCGGTTTGAGAGCCGTGGGCCTTCCAGTCTGCGCCGGGGCGTTTTGCGTGGGAGACGTAGAGGAGCTTTGCGCCGTCTGAGCGGGGAGCGAGGCAGTCGTCAGCAGAGCCGCCAGCGTAACTGGCCAGATGCGCCAACCATGAGGAAAGTAGATCATGGCAACAGAATTTTAGACGATGCGCAACAGGCAGGGGTTGGCGCGCAGGGTAGACTTCTTGGCCGAATCACAGCAAGAGCCGGGATTGGGCAGAGAAACCAGGTAGATTTTCGGCTCCCCTTCGGGGCTGACGCTTCATTTGGGGCGGGATTCCCCGGGCTGAAGCGCGAGGCTAACAACTGCTGTGCCTTCGGCGCGGTACGAGAGAATCGCACCGGCTCACAAAATACCTTCCTGCAATTCCCTGCCCTTACCTGGACGGCGAAAGCGGCGGGGCAGCCAGGGCGCGGCGGCGATGGCGGTCCCGTTCCGCGCGCATCCGACACATCTGCGCGAGAGGGCGGCGGCGGCGCTCCGCGTCGATGGACCGTACGCCGTCGGACACCGTAAAGGGCAACAACCCTCGAAAGGATTCTTGCCATGGTTGCAGGACGCCGCTGGCGCGCCCTGTTGACGCATGGACCGCGTCGCCTGCGTTCCGAACTCGCGCTGCGGCGCGCGGCGGCCCTGCTGCGCCGCTCGGCGCTGTTCGACGCCTCCTGGTACCGGGCGACCTATCCGGACGTGGCAAATGCCGGGCTCGACCCGGTGCGGCATTACCTGCGCGCCGGCGCGGCGGAGGGGCGCGATCCCGGACCGCGCTTCTCCAGCGGCGACTACCTGGCCCGCAATCCCGACGTGGCGCGCACGGGCATCAACCCGCTGCTGCACTACCTGCGCAACGGACGCGCCGAGGGGCGTGCGATCGAGCCCACATCTCCGGC
>JAJZNH010000040.1:2828-9519 GCA_021811745.1 Acidobacteriota bacterium | reverse complement strand
GTGGCCGTGCGCAGCGTGGAGACCTTCACCGGCTCGCCCGCGGCCAGCCGCGTGAGCACGCGATGTTCCATGTTTTGGGCTTGATTCGAGAGCCTGGACGAGGGCCTAGGGCGGAGTACAGCGGCCGCGCTTCTCCTGTCTCCATCGCCATCGAGCGAGCGGGCCAGTACGTCGCGGCCCAGGTCGGTGATGCGGTAGTACACGGTGCGCCTCACCTCGGCCATCAGCGGCAGCATGGCGCGCAGCACTTCGCCGAGCGGCGCCAGATAGTAGTGCGCAATCCACTCCGCGAGCGCCAGCAATTGCTCGCTGAGCAGCGGCTCCGCGTCCAGCACCGCTTCGAGCGGGCGCACCTCGAACTCCGCGGGCGCCTCTACGTCCACGGCCGTCACCACTCCGATCAGCTTCTCGTTGCGGAAGGGCGCGATCACCCGCGCGCCGCGCGCCGGCAACTGGCCCTGCCGCAACGCATAGGTGAACGTGCGGTCCAGCGGCACGGGCAAAGCGACTTCGCAGTAACCGGGCATGAGAGACAAGAATCAGTGTAACGGGACGGCGCCGCGCGGAATGCCCACTGATTTTCGCTGTCGCGGTGGTTTTGAAACCCATGCGTTGGATGAAATACTTTTCTTGCACGAGCGGAACGGAGAGATTGGTATTGGAAAACGAGACCCGCACAGCCGGCCCCGCGATTTTACCCCGCGAAACCTTCAATCAGGTTGCTGAACTCTATGACAAGATGCGCCCGTCCTATCCGCAGGCGGTGTTCGCTGATGTGATCCGGTGGTCGGGTCTTGATGCGGACTCGCGCCTGCTCGAGATCGGCTGCGGAACCGGCCACGCCACGCTGGCCTTTGCGCGGCGCGGCTTGTGCATCGATTGCGTGGAGCTGGGCGAAAACATGGCCGCCATCGCGCGCCAGAATCTGGCCGCTTTCGGCCGCGTCACCATCGAGGTCGCTGATTTCGACCGCTGGTCGACTATGAACCGCTTTCATCTCGCGTACTCCGCCTGCGCTTACCACTGGCTCAACCCGGCCACGCGCGAGCAGCGCATCGCAACCTTGCTCCATCCCGGCGGCTCACTCGCCGTATGGCGCAATCACTTTGTGCGCAACGGCTCCTGCGAGGAACTGCTGGAGGCCGCGGCGCCCATTTACATGCGCGAAGCCCCCGCACTGGTGGCCAAGCGCATCCATATGCGACGTCCTGAAGAGATCTCCGAGGCCGGCAAGGAAGACCTGATGGCTTCCGGTCTCTTTGAGGCGCCGCGCACGGCCATGTATCTGTGGCGCAGGACCTACACCACCAGCGAATATGTGGGCATGTTGAGCACGCATTCAGACCACCGCATGCTGCCCGAGCTCCAGCGCCGGCGCCTGCTTAGCAGTCTGGAAGAATTGGTTGAAGAGCGCTTTGGCGGGTCCGTATCGAGCGATTATGCAACCATCCTGCACATCGCACGCAAGAAAAGCTGACCGCCCGCGGCATCGCGCACGGTCCTTATCTCCGCTACCACCCTCGGGCGCACGCGATAAACTCCCGCACCTTTGCGGGGTTTTTCTTTCCCGGCGCGTCTTCAACGCCTGAAACCACGTCCACGCCCCACGGGCACAGCACGGCGATGGCCTGAGCCACATTTTCCGGAGTCAGTCCGCCGGCGGCGATCAGGCGCTGGCGCACAGCAGGGTTTTGGAAGAGAGCCTTGCTCGCGGCGGACCAGTCGAAGGCCACGCCCGTGCCGCCCACGGCCGCGGTTGTGCGCGAGTCTACCAGCATGGCATCCACATGCGGGTCCTCAATCCACCGCCAGACGCCTGCCGCGCTCTCTTCCCGATTCGCCGCACCGAAGTGGACGACACGCAGAATGCGCAGCTTCGCTCCGAAATGATCGCGCAGGCGCGCCGTCAGCTCGCCAGGAGCATTGAAGTGCAGTTGTGCGCCGGTCAGGCCGCAGGCTTCAACGGTAGATGCGATCTCGTCGAAGCCGGCGTCGACAAAGACACCGATCTTCTCGACTGTTTCCGGAAGGTGCGGCACAATAGCGGCCACCTCGGCCGCCGTGACCCGCCGCGGGCTGGGCGCGAAGACGAACCCCACCGCATCGGCTCCGGCCTCGAAAGCCAGGCGCGCGTCTTCAAGCGAGGTGTTGGCGCAGATCTTGATCCAGATGCTTGCCTGGCTCATGATTTGCCCGCCGCGTCCTTGAGTAGCGCGGCCAGCGCCGCGCCGGGGTCGGGCTGGCGCATGAGGCTTTCGCCGATGAGGAAGGCGTCAAACCCTGCCTGGCGCAGACGCACGATGTTTTCGCTGCTGGCGAGGCCGCTCTCAGTGACGCGCACCGCGCGGGAAGGAATGCGCGCCGCAAGCGCGAGAGACGTCTCCAGGCTCACGTGAAAGGTTCGCAGGTCGCGGTTATTCACCCCGATGGCGTCGGGGCCACTTTCGCCCAGCGTATTCAGCACGCGATCCAGCTCCTCGCCGGTATGCACTTCGACCAGCACATCGAGCGCGAGGGCATGAGCCGCCTCGGTGAACCGCTTCAGCTCCTCATCGCGCAGCGCGGCGGCGATCAACAGGATGGCGTCGGCGCGGTGGGCGCGGGCCTCCACGATTTGGTACTCGTCAATGGTGAAGTCCTTGCGCAGGCAGGGGAGGGGCGTCGCATCGGAGGCCAGCTCGAGGTTGCGCAAGCTGCCTTGAAAATAAGGCTCGTCGGTGAGTACGCTGAGCGCCGCGGCTCCGCCCGCGCGATAGCGCCGCGCGAGCCATTCCACGTCGAAATCGGGGCGGATCAGGCCCTTTGAAGGCGAGGCTTTCTTGATCTCGGCAATGATGGCCGGGCCCACCGCGGCCTGCCGTCTGAGCGCCGCGGCCCAACCCCGCGGCCGGTGCCGGGCGGCGCGCCGCTCCAACTCGGCCACCGGCACACTCTTCTTGCTCGCGGCTACAGCCGTCCGTGTGGTGGCCAGAATTCCATCGAGAACGGTCTCAGCGCGTGTCGACATACTCTGGGTTGAGTATACGTGGAGCGTTGCGAAGTTCCGCGTTCGGCGTCTGCTCAACGGCCTGTGGCAAGCAGTTCCTTCACCGCCCTCCGTCCCAGCCGAATGCAGTCGGGAATGCCGATGCCGTCGTAGGCGTTGCCAGCCAGGCGCAGACCGGACAGCGCAGCCAGGCACGCGTCGATGCGCTCCATGCGCTCGCGATGGCCCACGGCGTACTGCGCCATGGCCCGGCGCCAGCGTGCGACACGCACGTGTTCCGGCGCGACGTCGAGGCCAATTGTCTTTGCACCCAGAATCTCGCTCAGCTCGCGGCGCACGATGGCCGCCAGGGCGTCGTCTGTCTCGGCGAGTAAAGCCTCGTTGCGCGAGCCACCCAAAAACGCGCGGAAGACAGCCTTGCCCGGCCGCGTGCGGCCCAGAAACTTGCGATGCACAAAGGTGCAGGCCAATAGAGCGCGGCCCTCCACGGCCGGAACCAGGAACCCGAAGCCCTCCGGCAGCGGCCCCAGCCGTGCCTCGTCGTAGATCAGGTTCACGGTGATCGACGACGAATAGGGAATCGCGCTCAACTCCTCGCCCAGGTTCTTGTCGACGGGGCCCAAGAGCACGCTCGCGGCCCAGGCCGGCAGCGCCATCACCACGCCATCGTAGGCCGCGGCGCCGGCTTTCCACGCCACGGACGAAGACCTGTCCGTGGTGCCCCCGGCTTCGACCGTCCAACCCTCAGCCGTCTTCCTGATGGCGCAGACCGGCGTGGCCAAGCGCACAGCCTTGGGATCGAGCTTCGCCGTGAGCGCGTCGACCAACTGCTGCATCCCACCGCGCAAAGCCGTAAAGATAGGCTGCGGCGCCGAACCGCCGTTGCTCTTTCCGGCCGGGACCGCGGTCCTCGCTCTTACCCTCATCCGCCGGTGCGCCGCCAACATGCCCCGCGTCAGCGATCCGTATTCGGCTTCCATTTCCACCAGCCGCGGAAGTACCGCGCGCGCGCTTAGTTGTGCGGCGTCGCCGCCATAGATCCCACTCAGCAGCGGATCGGCCAGCCGCTCCACGGCCTCGCGGCCAAAGTGCCGCTCCACCAGCGCCGCCACGGTCTCATCGCCTCGATGATCTTGGCGCGGCGGATGCAGCAGCTCCATCGCCATGCGCGCCTTGGTGGAAAAACTGAACAGGCGCGTGAACGCCGTTGGAACCAGCTTGGTGGGCACCAGGAACATCAGCCCGTCGGGCAAAGCCACGAGGCGATTGCGCACCACAATGTAGGTCTTGCGCGCCGCGTCGTTGGAGGGCACTAACTCCCCGGTCAAGCCCAACTCGCGGCAGAGATCGATGCCCGCACGCTTTTCGGTGAGGAACGAATCGGGTCCGCGCTCCAACACCGAGCCATCCACGATCTCCGAGGCCAGCGAGCCGCCTAAGCGCTCGTCCGCCTCAAAGAGCGTGTACTCGGCCGCGGCGCCCGCCGCGCGCGCCCTTTCCACCTCATAGGCAGCCGCCAGCCCGGCAATCCCCCCCCCGATTATCGCAATCCGCATCTTTGACATCATCCAATGAAAGCGGTCATCCCGGCTCTCAGCGTTTCATTTATGAGGGTAAAACGAAGCTCATGCCGACAGCGGCCGTCTCCCTCAAGAAGACGACCCACGCGGGCGGATACTCCGCATGCCACTCGGACCAAATTGGAGAAGCGCCATCCCCGCGCCAAAAGAAAAAACCTGCGCCCTCGCCGCGAATCCCCCCTTCACACTTAGAATCAAAGCGATGGCCCTCTGTTGCAAGTGATTTAAATCACCTCTATGTTTTTCGCTGAGATGTGATCTGGATCACACAAATAATCCATCCTGGCCGTACTGAAGGTTGCATAGTCACACGGCCCGCCCAATTCAGGCGTGTAGCTCCTGCTCCTATCAGGAGCTCACATTCAGCGTCGTTCGCCCATTCGCAAGATGGGCGCGCTCTGCAGAAGGAGTCTTTGCATGAGCAGCGAATTGATCGATCGCCTGCAGTTTGCCTTCACTGTCACCTTCCACTATCTGTTTCCGCAGCTCACGATGGGGTTGGGCCTTTTGATCGTGGTGCTCAAGACCGTGGCCCTGCGAACGGGCAATGAGGAGTGGGATGGGGCCGCGCGCTTCTGGGGCCGCATCTTCGCCATCAACTTCGTCTTTGGCGTGGTCACGGGCATTCCCATGGAGTTTGAGTTCGGCACCAACTGGGCGCGCTTTTCGCAGCTCTCGGGCGGTGTCATCGGCCAGCCGCTGGCCATGGAAGGAGTCTTCAGCTTCTTCTTGGAGTCGGCCTTTCTGGGTCTTTTCCTTTACGGCGAGAATCGCATTTCGCGGCTCATGCACTGGTTCTCGGCGGTGATGGTCTTCGTGGGTTCGTGGATCTCGGGCTTCTTCATCATCGTCACCGACGCCTGGATGCAGCATCCGGTGGCCTACGCGCATCTGCCCAACGGACAGTTCGAGGTGGTCAGCTTTTGGCGTTTACTGCTCAACCCCTGGGCGCTTCTCCAGTATGCGCATAACATGACCGGAGCGGTGGTCACCGGCGCCTTTGTAATGGCTGCCGTGGGCGCCTATTATCTGCTCGAAGGGCGTCAGCGAAGCTATGCGCACATCTTTCTGAAGGTGGGCGTGACGGCGGGCATCATTGCGTCGCTCCTAGTCGTATTTCCCACCGGCGACGCGGCCGGCAAGTATGTGGCCCGCAATCAGCCCGCCGCCATCGCGGCCATGGAGGGCCTCTTCAAGTCGACCGCCGGAGCACCCATCGTCCTGCTCGGCCAGCCCAACGAACAAACGGGTCAGATCGACAACCCGATCGCCGTCAACGATGTGCTCAGCTACCTCATCTATGGAACGACCAGAGCCGAAGTGAAAGGCCTCGACCAGTTTCCGCGCAATGACTGGCCCACCGCGCTGCCTCTGCTCTTTTACGCCTATCACATCATGGCCGGCCTGGGGACATGGTTCCTGGTGCTCATGGGGGTGGCGGCGTTTTTGTTGTGGCGCGGGCGGCTCTATTCAGCGCGCTGGGCGCTGTGGGCGCTTCTGCTCAGCTTCCCGCTGCCTTACATCGCCAACACCGCCGGTTGGATGACTGCCGAGCTGGGCCGCCAGCCCTGGCTGATCTACGGCCTGATGCGCACCAGCGCGGGCTACTCAAGCACCGTTTCGGCCGGCAACGGATTGTTTACGCTGCTCGGTTTCATGGGCCTTTACGCACTGCTTGGCCTGCTGTTCACTGTTTTGATCTACCGCGAGATCGCGGCCGGGCCGGAGCACGGCACACAGAAGTCAGTTCACAGTTCTTAGCTCGCAGGCTGCCGTTCCGGGCTTCGACTGGCCCGATTACTCCCCGCACCGGAGACTATGAACCAAGAGCTAGGAACCGCATTTTGAGGAGTTTCGTCATGATGGGTTTGATCTGGTTCTGGCTGGTTGCAGTAATGATCGTTGCTTACGTCGTCCTCGACGGCTTCGACCTGGGCGTGGGCGCGCTGTTGCTCATTCTTGCGCGCAATGAGCCGGATCGCCGCACAGCTTTGGCCTCCATCGGTCCCGTGTGGGATGGCAATGAGGTCTGGCTGCTGGCCGGCGGCGGCACGCTCTACTTCGCCTTTCCGCTGCTTTACGCCTCGGCCTTCAGCGGCTTCTATCTCCCGCTCATGATCGTGCT
>JAJZNH010000040.1:0-2818 GCA_021811745.1 Acidobacteriota bacterium | reverse complement strand
GTCAGTCTGGAACTGCGCAATCACCTGGACATGGGCGTGTGGCGCGCGCTGCTCGACGGCCTCTTCGCCTGGGCTAGCGCGCTACTCGCCGTTTTTTACGGCGCGGCCCTGGCCAATGTCCTGCGCGGTGTGCCGCTTCAACCGGATGGCTACTTCTTTCTGCCCCTGTGGACTAATTGGCTGCCCGGCACCTATCCCGGCATTCTGGACTGGTATACCGTCATCGGCGGAGTGCTGGCGCTGGCCGCGCTCGCCTTGCACGGCGCACTGTGGCTTACGCTGAAAACCTCTGGAGCACTCGAACAGCGTGCACGCAAGTTCGCAATCCTGCTCTGGGTGCTGGTGGCTGCGCTTACAGCAGTCAGCCTCGTCGCCACCATCGCTGTGCGTTCAGCTACGCTAGATAACTACTTCAACCATCCGGTTACGTTTATCGTTCCCGCGGGCGTCCTCACATCGCTGGCCGCCGTCTGGTTCTATAACCGCTTGCCGCGGCCGCAGCCCCTCAAAGCCTTCCAGGCCTCGTGTCTCTATCTCTTCTTCATGCTGGCCGGCGCCTGCTGGGGGCTTTATCCCACGCTGCTGCCCGCCACTACCGGCGCCACAAATGACATTACTCTCGGCCGCGCACTCTCCGGCCCCCACACGCTCGCCGTCGGGCTGGTCTGGTGGAGCTTGGGGATGACCCTGGCTGTCGCTTATGTGGTCTTTGTCTATAGCCGCTTCCGCGGCAAGGTGAACTTGGAAGAGACGCACTGACAGTTTTTGCGTTGCGCAATGCTTCAACTCAATCACTCCTAAAATTCGCACCAAAAAAAAGGACGGCCGGATTGCTCCGGCCGCCCAAGCAGTTCAACAATTCGAGGCCCAAGTACATGGGAACTGAAGAACTGCCCCAGGGGCCGTTCGCCCGCTGCGAAGCTTCCCCACCGGATCGTGCGGCGATCGGCTCAACCCTACTTAGCCCTGCGCGTACGCCTCCAGCGCATTGCGGCTGGGGATGGTCAGCGTGCAACCGTGCTGCGCAACCAGGCGGCGATGCTTGAAGTTGCTCAGCGTGCGCGTCACCGTCTCCCGCGAGGCGCCGATAAATTCCCCAATCTCTTCGTGTGTAAGCGACAAACGGCAGCGCGTTCCGGTCCCGGTCTCCTGGTCCCGATCACTCCACACAAGCAACAGCCGCGCCAGGCGCTCCGGCACGGACGAGGACAGGCCCACGGTGCGCAACTGCTCGCAGGCGGTATTGAAGCAGCGAATCATCTCCCGCGCTACGACTTGGTAGACTTCCGGATGGCGGGCGATAAACTGCAGGAACGCCGACTGCGAAACGTGCGCCACCTTGGCTGGATACAGTGTCTCCGCGGTCATTTCGTACTCACCGCCAGAGAGCGCCGCGGAAAGCCCCAATACTTCGCCCGCCTTGGCGATGCGAAAGCTCAGGCGGCGCCCGTCCTTAGAGTTGATCGACAGCTTTACCTCGCCCTGCACAATCACGAAGATGCCGTCGGAAGGCTGTGTCTCGCTGAACAACACCTTATGGGCCGGACAGGAGACCGGAATCAGCAGTAACTCCAGATCCTTGAGCGCCGGCCCGGATAACATCGTGAAAAATTCGCCCTGGCGATAGACAGGAACACTCGCCGCGTTGACATTCTCATGCGCCATTTGCATTTTCAGACCCCCTGCTTTCTGCTACGCCTCTTGGCGTTTTACTTCCTCGGCTAAGTACTGTGTCCAAGGCGTGTCAGTTAGAATGACGGCTCCTGTTTGCGAGAAGATCGCTCTCAGGATCCGGATTCCGCTGGCATCGGCATACGTGGTTTGGCGAAGATCGAGGGATAACTGCCGCGAAGCCAGGGTGGGCAGGGTCTGATCCCATAGGCGGCCAAGTTCGACCGCCCATGGTCCCGCCACCCGTCCCTCTAACTTCAAAACCATTGTTTCCTTGCCTTCTTCGACCGTGATTCGTAACGTAAGCTGGCTCGTCCTGCGCCATGCCCCGATAAGTGCACGGCACGTGCCAAACGGCGGCACACGCGCGAGTCATCTCCGTCGGCCATCAAAACAAAGTAGTTATAGTTTTGGGCGTTGTGCAAAGGAAGGCGACGAATCGCGCTGTGCGACGAAGTGACGACGACGCTATATCGTCACCGCGACTACATGTAGTCGCGGCGCGTGATGCCGAGCTTTTTAATTTTGGAGTTGAGCGTGGTCCGCTTCAGACCGAGCCGCTCCGCCGCGCCACCCGCGCCGCCAACGACTCCTTTGGCCTCGCGCAGGGCGCGCAAGATATGGTCGCGCTCGGCCGCCTGCAAGGTGGGATTAGCGCTCACGGCCTCATCGTATTCTTCCTCGTCCGGGGATTCCAGCTCGGCCAGCGGCACGTGCAGTACCGGTCCTCGCGACAGAATCACGGCGCGCTCCAGGAAATTCTCCAGCTCGCGAATGTTGCCCGGCCACTTCCACGCCACCAGGGCCGCCATGGCTTCCTCGGGAATCGTCTCGATGGTCTTGCCCATGCGCCGGCTGTGCCGGGCCACAAAGTGCCGCACCAGAACGGGAATGTCGGCGGCGCGCTCGCGCAGGGGAGGCGCGGACAGCGGAAAGACTTTGAGCCGATAGTAGAGATCGCTGCGGAACTGCTTCTCCGCCACCATCTTTGCCAGGTCGCGATTGGTTGCCGCAATCAGCCGTACATTCACGGGGATGGGACGCGTGCTGCCGACCCGCTCGATCTCCCGCTCCTGCAGGGCGCGCAGCAGCTTGGGCTGCAAGTCCAGCGGCAGCTCGCCCACTTCATCCAAGAACAGAGTTCCTT